>CALGXU010000423.1 GCA_937935205.1 uncultured Rothia sp. | reverse complement strand
CGAGTTCGAGGAGCTGCGCGGCCACACCGTGAACCTGCTGACCATCGAGTCGGAGTGGGGTGAGGACGCTGAGGAGGGCGTGTACGTGATGTGGGGTGATGCCGGTGCGGCGAACTGGCTGATTACCCCGGAGGCGCTTGCCACCCGCGACTTCTCGCAGGTCGTCTTTGAGTGGGCTTGCGGCTAGGCACCGTACTTTCACATCATTACTTGCACATCATCAATGAGGAGATTCTAAGATGCTCGACAACAAGCCGTTCAAGGACATCGAGAAGCAGGCGAAGCACGTTATCGACCTGCTCAACCAGGAGGGCGCCCGCAAGAAGGCTATCGCGCTGAAGCCCTTTGTTCCCGCCGAGCCCTTGCCGCAGACCGCCTCCAAGTTTGGTGGCCGCCCCTACCTGCCCGCCGGCGAATCTGCGCCGACCAATGAGAAGGGTGAGCCGCTGGGCATGATTGCGCAGATCAACTGTGCCGACCTGCCCGAGAACGATTTCTACCCCGCCACCGGTCTGCTGCAGTTCTGGCTCGACCCGAACGACGAAGAATGCTTGTGGGGTTTTGATTATGAGAACCCGACCTCGCAGAAGAACTTCCGTGTTATCTACTACGAGACTCTGGGTGAGCCGAACCCGGATGCTCCCTTCCCCAACGTGGACTGGGACGAGGGCGGCTGGCCTATTGGCGGTTTCGACTGTGAGAGCGGCCCGCTTGAGCTTGAGTACGGCATGACCTTCGAGGTGCGTGAGCAGGGGGTGACCGCCTCCGGCTACGACTACTACGATGTTTTTGGTGCGAAGTGGGATGAAACCTACCCGGATGAGTTGCTGCCCGAAGCACACGAGAACCCGTACAAGAACCAGGCACGCCGCGAAGCCCTCTACGAGCTGACGGAGCCCTTCGAATCGGAGGAAGAGTACTCCCACGTGGGCGGATACCCGTTCTTCGTGCAGAATGACCCGCGTGACGAGTTCAAGGAGCTGCGCGGCCACACGGTGAACCTGCTGACTATCGTCTCTGAATCGGAGAATGAGGAGAACGAAGACGAGGAAATTGAGATCATGTGGGGTGATGCCGGTTCGGCGAACTGGCTGATTACTCCGGAGGCGCTTGCCGCCCGCGATTTCTCGCAGGTCGTCTTTGAATGGTCCTGCGGCTAAACCTTGGCTAAACAGGGTCTTGGCTGAATAGCCACAAGGGAGGGGAATAGAGAATATCTGCTCTATTTCCCTCCCCTTTTATGTACCTTTTATTCGGGCACTTCTAAGCAGCGCGATACTTACGGTTCTTACTACGCGCCGGAGCCGTCGGGACAATCAGCTTCGCATCCACAAGACTGCGCAGGTCATTCGTAATGGAAGTACGTGAAGCACCCCGACCCCAATGCTCCTGGATAAACGCCGCGGAAACCGCCTCGCCCTGTGCACGCAGACCGCGCACAATGCCGGCCTGGCGTTCACTGAGGCCCTCAAGCGACGCGTCGGCCCCCTCCGGTTCGGCGGTGTCGGCTGAACGTTTGCCTCCGGGCCGGGTCGCTGGCTGAGTCTTATCCTCGTGCGCGGTCTTCTGTTCTGTAGAAGACACACCCTGCGCAGGCTGCATCAGAGTGACCTGCACATAGAGTAGACGGTCAGCAAACTGGGGAGCGGGCAGACCCGCATCCTTCAGCGCGCGCAGAACCGTAGGAATACCGGAAGCCCTATTCTCTGCAATCAAACGCCCCGTCCCCGGGTCGGGCAGGTCAGTCAGAATGCTCGCCAAGTAGCTATTGCGGGTTGAAGACACACCGGGCTGACCGAAATCTCGGATAGTCACAGCACCGTAAATACCACCCGGGCTACGCACCACCAGGCGGTTAGTGTAGAGCTCAACCTGCACCTGCGAGCCGCGCGCCCCGGGCGAGTAGTCGCGGTGCATGAGAGCGTTGACCAGGAGCTCGCGGATAGCCTCCAGCGGATACTCGTAACGCTCAACCCGCCCGATACCGCTACTGTTGAGGCCCTCCATCGTGGACGTTTTGCGCATATTGCGAACCAAAACGCCCATAGCCTCATCCAACATGGAGGGGATAGGACCGGTACAGCTGTGATTGTCCAGGAAACGTCGACCATCCTCAGTGACCTCACCAAGCTCTTCACCGGGAAGAACAACAACGCTCATCATCAGCTGCGGGAAGAACGCCTGCGGGTATGAACCCATGGCGAGAAGCGCTCCAAGAGTGGGCACTTCTCGGCTCTCAGAATCGATGCGTAGAATGCGTGCCTGCAGAAGAACCTCACGGTCAGAAAGCGCCGCAAAAACACGAGGCTGCTCCTCGCGCAGGCGAGCAACATAGGCGCTCACAAGGGTGGGGGAGAGGTCTTTGAAGCTTGCCTCACTAATCAGCTCCTCGTCGTAGCGGGGCTGACTGCGGTTCTCTAGGAGGCGGTCAATCTCGTACTTAGTCAGGCGAATATCGGCCTCACCAACACGCTGGTAGGAGCCGTTATACATGCCGTGGGTTTCGATGTAGTAGGGCTTCTGCGTCGGGTCGCCGGGGAGAACATCGATGCGCACGATACGGTGCTGGCCCTCTGCCGCCTCAATATCTACCGCCTCAATGTGAATGTCTACCGGGGGTCGAGGCGTGATCTTGGAACGGATTGCCTCAACGGATGCGTCATGGACTGCCTGCGCGTTGAAACCTTCAATCGACTGTAGACCTTCTGCCGGGTCGGTGAGGCCGAGAAGAATGGTGCCACCGTCGCCGTTGGCGAAGGCGCTAACGGTTTCAAGAACGGATTTGGGGAATCCGCCAGCTGCAGCTTTGACTTCTACCTGTCCGTTTTCAGCCTGACTGCGGCGTAGGTTTTCGATGAGTTCGGCGGTGTTGGTTTCCATGCATGCTCCCGTTGGCTACTTCTTGGTGAACGTCATAGCAACGTCATAACAACATCATAACAATTTCTGTCATGATGTTGTTATGATCCTGCGATGATGTTGATATGATGCGGTATCTTCATCACTCTTAGAATCGTGAAAACCCCGGATTTGCAGGCTAAAACCGAATATTTCTATCGGTCTATTCGACCGTGCATCATATCAGCCGTCATAACAACTTCTGCTATGACGGCTGATATGATGCCCCGTCATAATCCGCAATAAACGACATATAGGTACCCGCACTTGGTGCACCCCGCCGCTGGTGGCACAGTATAAAGTCGAGCCACTATCGACTCCCCGCACACAGGCGGGCAGATACACCAGGAGCAAACCAATGGCTGAACACACTTTCGGCTTCCGCACCCGCGCACTACACGCGGGCGGCACCCCCGACGCTGAGCACGGTGCCCGCGCAGTCCCCATCTACCAGACCACCTCCTTCGTCTTCAAAGACGCTGACGACGCCGCGAACCTCTTCTCCCTGCAGAAGTACGGCAACATCTACTCGCGCCTGTCCAACCCCACCGTCGCCGCCCTGGAGGAGCGCATCGCCTCCCTCGAAGGCGGTATCGGTGCGGTAGCGACCGCCTCCGGTATGGCCGCCGAGTTCATCACCTTCGCGGCTCTGTGCCAGCAGGGCGACCACATTGTTGCTTCTTCGCAGCTGTACGGCGGCACCGTCACCCAGCTGGACGTGTCCCTGCGCCGCTTCGGCATTGAGACCACCTTCGTGCCCGGCACCGACCCCGCCGACTACAAAGCGGCACTGACCGAGAACACCAAGGCGATTTACACCGAGATCGTGGCGAACCCCTCCGGTGAGGTTGCCGACCTGGAAGGCCTCGCAGAGGTCGCCCACGAGGCGGGCATCCCCCTGGTCGTGGACGCGACCCTGTCCACCCCCTACCTGATCCGCCCCCTCGAACACGGTGCGGACATCGTGATTCACTCGGTCACCAAGTTCCTGGGCGGTCACGGCACCACCCTCGGCGGTATCGTCGTCGAGTCCGGTCGCTTCAACTGGGGTAACGGTAACTTCCCGTCCATGACCGAGCCGGTTCCCTCCTACAACGGCGTGTCCTGGTGGGGTAACTTCGGTGAGTACGGCTTCCTGACCAAGCTGCGTTCTGAACAGCTGCGTGACTTCGGTCCGTCGCTGAGCCCGCAGGCTGCGTTCAACCTGCTGCAGGGTGTTGAGACCCTGCCGCAGCGCATGGACGCGCACCTGGCGAACGCTAAGCAGCTTGTCGCCTGGCTGGCTGAGGATCAGCGTATCGCCTACGTGAACTACGCCGGCCTGGAAGACCACCCGCACCACGAGCGCGCGAAGAAGCTGCTGCCGCTGGGTGTCGGTTCCGTGTTCTCCTTCGGCGTGAAGGCGACCGAGAAGGCGTCCGGCCGTCTGGTCGGTGGCGAGTTCATTGGCGCGCTGCAACTGGCAAGCCACCTGGCGAACATTGGTGACTCTCGTACCCTGGTGCTGCACCCGGGTTCGACCACGCACCAGCAGCTGACTGCTGAGCAGCTGGCCGCTGGTGGTGTTGGCGAGGACCTGATTCGTATTTCGGTGGGTCTGGAAGACGTTGAAGACATCATTTGGGACCTGGACCAGGCGCTGACCTACGCGACCGGCCTGAACCATGCCGGTGAGCGTGTGGGCGAGTCCAGCGCAGACAAGATTGTGGAGGCTGAGGAGGCGGTTGCCGCCGCTAAGGCCGCCGAGGACGCTGCCGCCGCTGAGGCTGCTGCTGGCGCATCCTGCTCCCTGCCTACTACCACTCAGGAGGAAAAGTAATGACTGAGAAGCGTACCTGGGTGGGTCCTTCCGCCCCTGAGCGTCTGAACATTCTGCGTAACACCCGCACCATCGCGATTGTGGGTATGAGCGATAAGATTTCGCGTGCTTCGTACTTTGTGGCGACGTACCTGCAGTCGGCTTCGCCGTACAAGCTGTATTTTGTGAACCCGATTCTGGCTGCGAAGGGCAAGCTTGTGCTGGGTCAGCCCGTGTACCCGTCACTGCAGGACCTGCCGGAGGTCCCGGATCTGGTGGAGATTTTCCGTCGTAATGAGGACCTGCCGGGCGTGGTTCAGGAGGCTGTGGAACTGGGCGCGAAGACCGTGTGGATGCAGCTGGGCTCCTGGAACGAGGAAGCAGCCGCGATTGGTGAGGCTGCGGGTCTGAACGTGGTGATGGATAAGTGCGTGAAGATTGAGCACGCGCGTTTCCACGGTGGCCTGCACCTGGCTGGTTTCAACACGGGTGTGATTTCTTCGAAGCGTCAGGTGCTGTCGAAGTAAGCAGCCTGTGCTGTTGAGCGGCTACGGCTTGTAACTACAAAAATTAGGCGCTTGCAAGCGTTTGAACGAGGAGGGGCGTGCCCGGGGTGATTCCCGGGTACGCCCCTCCTTCTATACCCGGTGTAATACCTGTGTAATGCCCGGCAGGGCATCCGGCGCGTTTGGGCGAGATTGAGGGCGCAGCATCGCCCCTAGTGGAGGGCAGTTCAGCTTTAAGGTAAACCTACCCTTATGTTCTGGGGTGCTGAGCCGGTATCCTAGTGTGGAGCCCGGTGGCTGGTACTCAGCACACACGCGTACCGACCGCCGGGTCTTTTCACGCGCGAAATATGACGAAATATATGTCTAAAATGTCGAAATATAACGCCGTTTTTCGGTCATAAAAAGTCACTCGGTCACAGAAAAGAAAAAACTAGTCAGTACCCCAAAAGAGCCCTAAGCTAGCAGTGTATTTATCCCCGCATTTTATGCCCAACCTTAGCCGAGGACAGCATGACCGGATTCACGACGAAGGCAATTCACACCACGGACCGCGACAACCCGTACGGCTCCATCCTGCCTCCGATCTACACGACCACCACCTACGCCCAGCCCTGTGACGGCACCGAAGGCCCCTACGACTACCAGCGCGGCGGCAACCCCACCCGCGCGGCCCTCGAAACCACGCTCGCAACCCTCGAAGGCGCCAAGCACGCCTTCGCCTACCCCTCCGGAATGGGCGCCACCGCAGCCGCCCTCGGAATCCTCAAGGAAGGCGAAACCCTGCTGCTGGGCATGCCCTCCTACGGCGGCACCTACCGATTCGCCACCATTGAGCTGCCCGCCCGCGGCGTCAAGACCCGCTTCATCGGCGACTTCACGGCCCTCACCGACGAGGACTTCGCCGACAACGTGACCATGGTGTTCCTGGAGAGCCCCTCCAACCCGCTACTGCGCGTGAGCGACATCGCCGCCATCACCGAAATCGCCCACCGCAACGGCGCAATCGTGGTTGTCGACAATACCTTCATGACCCCGCTGCTGCAGAAGCCCCTCGACCTGGGCGCGGACATCAGCGTGCAGTCCGCCACCAAGTACCTGGGCGGCCACGCCGACCTGCTTGGCGGCGTCGCCGCAACCAACGATGACGCGCTCGCCGAGCGCCTCTGGCACCTGCAGATGATTACCGGCGCAATGCTTTCGCCCACCGACTCCTACCGCCTGCTGCAGGAGGTCAAGACCCTCAAGCTGCGCCTGACCCAGCAGCAGAAGAACACCATCGAGGTCATCAACTACCTGGAGGCGCACCCCGCCGTGAAGCGCGTGCTCTACGCGGGTTCGCACAGCGAGTATGAGGCGCAGGTGCACGCCCGCCAGGCGAACGGCCTGGGCGCGCTCATCTCCATGGAGCTGGTGGACGGCGCAGACCTGCCCGCCTTCCTCGAAGCCCTGAAGATTTTCAGCCACGCGGTGAGCCTGGGCGGCATCGAGTCGTTGGTGGTTCGTCCCGCGCTCATGGTGCAGGCCGCCTACACGCAGGCGCACCGCGACGAATACGGCGTGAGCGACAACCTCATCCGCCTGGCCATCGGCATCGAGGAGATTGAGGACATTATCGAGGATTTGGAGCGCGGCCTGACCGCAGCCCTGGCGCATCAGGCATAGTCCCTGAACATGAGGCACCGCACGACCGTATCGCGTGATTCGAGGTGCCCCAAATACGCGGTGTAATGTCACCCATAATAATTACTCAAAATACCCGGATTAACGTATTTCTTTCAATGTAAAAGAATGTTTTTGATTCGGGTATTTTGTGTACCCTCACCGTATTTTTATATGACGTTGCGTGAACATATTAACCCCCGTGACGCGGGGTTAGAACGGCATAAAAAATGCGGGTAGGGTAAATCTCAGATACACGACGACACACACAGCTACACCCGCGTTCGGGGTAGCCCGAATGGAAGAGAACCACCATGAGCCAGCAGAATCACCTCGAACCGACCGGTTTCACGACCCGCACCATCCACGCCGTGCACGATTCCCGCTACGATGCCTCCGTGCCGCCGGTCTACCTGGCCAGCACCTTCGGTACCGCAGGTGAGGACACCACCTACATGTACCAGCGCGGCGCCAACCCCACACGTGACGACCTGCAGGCGACCCTTGCCGCGCTCGAAGGTGCCGCGCACGCTTACGCGTACCCTTCCGGTATGGCAGCTACCGCCGCAGCCCTGGGCATCCTGGAGGCGGGCGATACCCTGCTGCTGGGCATGCCCTCCTACGGCGGAACCTACCGTTTTGCTACGACTGAGCTGCCCAAGCGCGCCGTGAAGACCCGCTTCATCAGTGATTTTTCGGTTCTCTCCGATGATGACTTCACCCCCGATGTGAAGGCCGTCTTCTTGGAGACCCCCACGAACCCCACCCTGCAGGTCACCGACATTGCCGCTATTGCGGAGCTGGCGCACCGCCACGGAGCCCTGCTGATCGTGGACAACACCTTCATGACCCCCTACCTGCAGCGTCCCCTGGAGCTTGGCGCGGACATCACCGTGCAGTCGGCTACTAAGTTCCTTGCCGGTCATGCGGATCTACTCGCCGGTGTGGCCGCAACGAACGATTCCGATCTTGCGGTTCAGCTACACCGCGGTCAGCTTGTCAGCGGCGCGCTGCTGCCCCCGATTGACTCCTACCGCCTGCTGCAGGACGTGAAGACCCTGGCCCTGCGCCTGGAACGCCAGCAGCAGAACGCCCGCGAGCTCATCGAGTTCCTCTCCGAGCGTCCCGAGGTCGAGAAGATTTTCTACGCCGGCAACTCCTCCGAGGAACAGGCGGAGGTGCAGTCACGCCAAGCCCGCGGTATTGGTTCCGTATTCTCGCTGCTACTTGCGGAGGGAGGGGATGCGCAGGCCTTCGCCCGCGCCCTGCCCATTTTCGTGAACGCCGTGAGCCTGGGCGGCATCGAATCGCTCGTGAGCCTGCCCGCGCACACCACGCACGGGGCTTACGCCCAGGAGCACCGCGATGAGTTCGGCGTGGATGACCGCCTCGTGCGCCTGGCAATCGGCATTGAGGATGTTCAGGACCTCACCGCTGCCCTGGAGATTGGTCTGAAGGCCGCCTTCGCCGGCTAGGTTCGTGCCGCCGGTTCATACCGCTGGCGAACGTCGCCGGTCCATACCGCAGATTTCAACTTTCACACCACACATCAACGTAGATTAAGGAACCAAGAATGACCGTTCTCAACACCTCCGCCGTGCTGAACCGACGCTCCCTGCTACTGGGCGCGGCCCTCGCCGGAACCACCGGCCTGCTCGCCGCCTGCTCCGGCGGTAACAGC
>CALGXU010000422.1 GCA_937935205.1 uncultured Rothia sp. | reverse complement strand
GGGTGCCCGAAGCGAAGCGAGGGCGGGTTCCCTGTAGGAACGAGGGCGTATACCGCTTTCCGCTTAACTCGTAGAGCTTAACTCGTAGAGACAATGCCCCATGTGCAGGGCGTAAAATCGTGTATAACACGGCGGCACGTCGCGCGGTTTGTTCTGCCTAAAAACTGCCGCTGCCGCCTCCTGTTTTCACACACTCACTCTAGGAGTTTTATGCTCACCGTCTCTACTGTGCCGCTTGTTTTGTGTACGGCACTTATTGCGTTGACTTTGTTGATTAGCGGTATTGCTAAGGCGAAGGACCCGCAGAGTACCGTGACCGGTATTCAGAATCTTGGTTTGGAGAAGATTGCGCCGACCCGTGCGGTGTCGCTGGTTCTGCCGTGGTTTGAGATTGTTTTGGCGGCGGTGCTGTTGTTGTCGCCGGTGCGTTTGCCTGCGGTGATTGCTTCGGGTTTGGCGTTGATTCTGATGCTGTTTTACACGGTGGTGATTGCGCGAGCTCTGGCGACGGGTCGTACTGGAAGCTGTAATTGTTTTGGTTCTGAGTCGGATGCACCGGTGAGCCGTTACACGCTGGTCCGTAATATTGCCTTGCTGTTGGCGGCGGCTGGCGCACATGCGAGCGCGTTGAAGGGCGGCACGGGTGTTGTGTCGACTCTGCTGAGTCTGGGTAATAGCGGCTGGACGTGGGTTTTTGGTGCGGTGCTGATTGCTGTGACGTTGGAGGCTGTTCGCCGCGGTGATGCTTTGGCGCAGCCGGAGCCGCAGGCTGAGGTGATTTTGCCGGAGCCGGTGTATGACGAGAACGGTGAGGAGCAGTATGTTCGCATGCCGATTCCGCATGCGGCGCTGTATTTGGAGAATGGTCGTCACACGAATCTGCGTGCGTTGGCTAAGAATCAGGCGCGTGTGCTGGTGTTTGTGTCGGCGACGTGTGTTGGTTGTGTGAAGTTTTTGAAGACGATGGCTTCGTGGCAGGAGCGTCTGCCGCAGGTGGCGTTGCATCCGGTGTATTCGAGTCTGGATTCGTTGCAGACCTCGCGTAAGGCGGGTACGTTGCCGGAGGGTTTGACTCCGTTGATTGACCGTGAGGCTGGTGCGCGCGCGAATTTCGGTAATGGTGTGCCGTTGGCTGTGGTTTTGGGTGCTGATGGTCTGATTGCTGGCGGCCCGGTGGCTGGTAATGAGCAGGTTGAGGCGCTGCTGACCGATATTGAGGAGCAGTTCGCTGAGGCGGCTCGTCTGGCTGAGGAGGAGCGTCAGGAACAGATGCGTAAGGCGCTTGCTGAGGGTACGTCGAATACTAGCGGTGACCACCTCTAACCGCTCCCCTGTGGCTTCTTTGTAGTCTCTCTGTAGCTTCTCTGCTTTTCGTGCTGCCCCGTTAGCCCCGTCCGGCTCTTACTGCCCTTACCGGCAGGTGCCGGGTGGGGCTATGCTAGAACGTAGCGCACACACCGCTTATACGCCGCGGTCACCGTGCCTGGTGGCGGCTGGCGCATCCTCAACCCTGTCTAAGGAGTTTTTATGGCAATGATGAGTTTCAACGCTCCGGGCGACCGTGAGAAGTCGCTGTGGTTGGTCCGTAAGGAGAGCAACCCGAATCATTCGCAGTGGTACATTGACCGTTTTAAGGCGATGGAGGCTGAGGGTAATGATATGGCCGGTGAGTCTCGTCTGGTGAATGCGTTGGCTTCTCGTGGCGCGAAGATTCTTGATGCGGGTTCGGGTCCCGGTCGTGTGGGTAAGCAGCTGCACGCGCTGGGTCACCGTGTGACGGGTGTGGATATTGATCCTGAGCTGATTGAGGAGGCGCGCCGCGTCTGCCCGGAGGCTACGTGGATTACTGCCGATTTGGTGGATTTGCCCGAGGTGCTGGGCATTGAGGGTGACGCTACGGCGGAGAATGGTTTTGAGCTGCTGGTGTGTGCGGGTAATGTGATGGGCTTCTTGGCTCGTTCGACTCGTAAGCCGGTGGTTGAGAATTTCCGTCGCGTGTTGGCGCCGGGCGGCCGTGCGGTGGTTGGTTATGGTTCGGGTCCGGGCCGTGACTATGCGTTTGAGCAGTTCCTCGCTGATGCCCGCGAGGTTGGCCTGAACGTGGATAACACGTATTCGTCGTGGCAGATGCACCCGTTTGTTGAGGGTTCTTCGGAGTTTTTGGTGGCGGTGCTGTCGCGCCCGGAGAGCTAGGCTCGCATCTAAAACTAGCGCGCAGTACGTCTTGAGCTAGCGCGCAGTGTGTCTTGAGTTAGTGCGTCTGCAGTGTGTCTTGAGCTAGTGCGTCTTGAGCTAGGCATACAAATGGCCCGGCGCCTGCCCCGTGTGGGGTGGGTGCCGGGCCTTTGCGCGTCCTGAAGATGCGCATCCGAAAAGAAGCACCGAGGGAGATGCGGGTGTTCTAATGGATGAGGTAGATGGTACGGGCGAGTTCTTCGGGCAAGAAGGATGCGGCGAAGAGGATTGCCACGATGATGACGGCGAGCGCGGTCATGAGGCTGGAGCGCCAGCCGGGGTGCAGCTCGTTGAAGGTGATGAGTCCCTTATGTTCTTTGTCCATGTTGACCACGTTGATCTGTTTGTAGATGGTGGTTTGGGCGGAGAGTTTGGAGGAGACTTCTCGCATGGTTTTGCCGTCCCAGACGCGGCCGTCGATGCGCATGAGCTGTTTGCCGTCTTTGTCGACGGCCCACATGGCGGGGAAGCTGCGGTAGCGTAGGCGGCCGGCGACGGTTTTGAGTTTCTGGCCGTAGGCTTTTTTGGGGTAGAGCTTTTCGGCGTAGATGGTGTGGTCGATGTTTTCGAGGGGTACGGCGAACCAGCCGAAGGTGCGTGCGCGGAGCACGTGGGTTTTGGTGATGACGATGATGGTGGGTTTGAGGACTGAGTAGAGGTTTACGCCTGCGATGGTGCCGATGAGCAGTACGAGGAGGGTGTACGGCAGGGCGGGTCGCTTGTAGAGGATGAAGGCGAGCGCGGCGAGGAGCACGATGGTGCCGGGGAGTGCCGCTTCGATGCGCCTGCCGTAGGAGCGCATGCGGGGGTGGAATAGTTCGTTGACTTCGCCGTATTTGGCGGGGACTTCGTGAGCGCGTTCTGCCATATACACAACTTTAGTGTGTGCGGTGCGTGAAACCTAGCGGACTACCTGCGTTACTCTGGTTCTATGCGTAATTTTTCTCCCGTGGAGCGGGTTCTGGCAATGTGGATGGTCGGTGTTGTGGTGGCGGTTTCTGTGGCTGCTGCGGCGCTGGTTATGACGAATAAGCTGGTGTATGGTCCGACGGGTCAGGTGCGGGAGTATTTTCATGCGTTGCGTACGGGTAATGGTTCGTATGCGCGTGGTTTGTTGGGTGCGCAGATTCCTGAGGGTGACGCGTCGCTGCTGGATGGGGATGCTTTGAGGCGTTCGGTATCTTCGTTGGGTGAGGTGTCGTATGAGGTGGTGGAGACTAGCGCCGATGGTGAGCATGCGACGGTGCGTGCATCCTATACCTTGGAGGGTTCACAGCAGCATACGGATTTTCGTTTGCACCGTTCGGGCACGCATTGGGGCTTTTTTGATAAGTGGGCTATTGATGAGGCGTCTTTGCCGTCGGTGAAGGTGAATATTCAGGGTGTGGAGGCTGCGACGATTAATAACCGTAAGGTTGCGGTGGATGATGGTGCGGCGTCGTTCCCGGTGTTTTATCCGGGCGTGTATGCGGTGTCGTATGATTCGACGGTTTATACGGCGCAGAAGGTGAATGAGGTGGTGACTGCGCAGGATGCGAATCATTCGGTGCGTATGGAGTTGAAGCCGAGTGATAATGCGCTGTCGTCGGTGAAGGAGCAGGTGCAGGATCATTTGAAGAAGTGTACGCAGCAGAGCACTCTTTATCCTGGGGGGTGCCCTTTTGAGTATGCGTTTACGGGCCGTGTGGATTCTGAGGTGAAGTGGTCTGTGGTGAAGGTTGCGGATCCGCAGGTGAGTGTGAGCTCGGCGGGTGTGTGGTCGTTGAAGCCGATGTCGGGTACGGCGAAGGTGTCGTTTACTCAGTTGGATTTGTATACGGGTGCGCGTTCGCAGGTGCAGAAGGAGATTCCGTTTACGTTGAAGGCGTCGGTGGAGGCGGATGCGAAGGCGGTCCGAGTCTCCTTCTAAGAACGAACGACGAGAGCCAGTATGCTCTGAAGCGACATCAGGGTGTCCGAACGAAGCGAGGACGGGTTCCCCTGTAGGAGCGAAGAGCATACTGGCTCGTAGTTTATAAGGGTTGAGAAAGGGCCGGTGTTATCCGTAGCGACATCAGGGTGTCCGAGCGAAGCGAGAACGGGTGCCCCTGTAGGAGCGAGGATGACCCGGCCCTTTCACATACCAGCCATTCTGAAACCACAAACATTCTGAAGACAACAAGGAACCGGTACTATCCGCAACGGTATCAGGGCGGCACAGTAGAAAAGGGTCAGTATTATCCGTAGCGACATCAGGGTGTCCGAGCGAAGCGAGGACGGGTGCCCCTGTAGGAGCGAGGATAATACTGACCCTTTATTTACTGTTTTATAGACGCCTAGTTGATACCGCGCAGGTCCAGGACGAGTTCGCTTTCGTCTGCCTCGTCACCGGTCACGACGACGGGAATACCCCAGTCCTGCTGGTAGAGGTGGCATGCTGCGTGCTCGGGGATGTCACCGCCGGGGGTGCCGTCGCAGGCGGCGGCGCGGGCGGTGATGTGCAGGACTGCCTCGGTGATTTCGGGGTTGAGCACGAGGGTGCGGGTCAGTCCGGTGGAGGTGCCGGCGCCTTCCAGGATGAAGTTCTCGGGGGTGGATGAGATCTTCAGCTGGGTGGGGTCACCCCAGCGGGTGTCGAGCTTCTGGCCGGTGGGCACGGTGAATCGTGAGGTGAATTCGAGGGTGCCGCCGGTGAGCTTGGTGGAGGGGCGCGCGGTGGTGATGGCGCCTTCGTCGACGTGCTGCGCCTTGGCGGGGATGGAGGCGCGTACGAGCTGGTGGGCGTTGGTTTCCACGATGATGAGGCGCGGGTCCTCGCCGGGTACCTCTTCGACGAGCAGGTCGGAGGGTTCGTCGAGGCCGCGTTCGAGGGTGCCGAGGGTGCCGGTGACCGGGTCCCAGCGGCGGATAGCGCCGTTGTAGGTGTCTGCGACTGCGATGGAGCCGTCGGGCAGTTCGGTCAGGCCGAGGGGGTGCTGCATGCGGGCGGTTTCGGAGTCGCCGTCGACGAAGCCGAAGTCGAACAGGCCCTTGCCGACCGCGGAGGTGACCTGTACGCCATTGTCGGTGAAGGTGACGTGGCGCAGGCCGCTGGTTTCGGAGCATGCGACCCAGAGGCTGCCGTCGCGTGCTTCGATGATGCCGGAGGGCTGGGCGAACCAGGCGTCGGCGGCGGAGCCGTCGGCGAGGCCTTCAACGCCGGAACCGGCGAAGATGCTGACGGTGCCGTTGATGGGTTCGTAGCCGAAGAGCTGGTGGGTGCCTGCCATGGCGATGATGAACTGGCCGGCTTCGCGGGAGTAGACAGCATCCCAGGGTGAGGAGAGCGCAATTTCGGTGGCGGGTACGTCGGCGGGGATGTGGTTGGGGTCGCCGGTGATGGCGTTGTCGCCGTCGATGACGCGCTGCACGCCGTTGCCTGCGAGGGTGCGTACTTCGCCGGTGCGCAGGTTGAGGGAGCGCAGGCGGTGGTTGACGGTGTCGGCGACGAGCACGTCGTAGCCGAGCTGTTCGCGCAGGTTTTCGGGTACGAGGGCGAGGCCGGCGGGCTCGTTGAAGCGTGCTTCGGTGCCGGTGCCGTCAACGTGGCCCTTGACGGGGTGGTTCACGGGGTCGTCGCCGCCGCCGTAGGTGTTGATGACGGTGTTGAGGTCGGCTGCTACCTGCAGGATGCGGTGGCGTGCGCTGTCTGCGACGAGGTAGGTGCGTTCGCGGTTGCCGAAGAGGTTTGCGGGGCCAAATTCGGCGGGCAGTTCGATGGCTTTGCCGGGGAAGGCGTAGGTGCCGGCTGCTTTGGGGCGGGGTACGTAGGGGCCGTCGCCACGGTGCAGGGTGCCCTTCGCCTCGTGTTCTGCGACGAGTTCACGTACGAGGGAGGTGAGGCCCTGTACGTGGCCTTCGCCGGAGAGGTGGGCGACGATGTAGCCTTCAGGGTCGACGACGACGAGGGTGGGCCATGCGCGGGCGGTGTATGCCTGCCAGGTGGTCAGTTCGGGGTCGTCGAGTACGGGGTGGGTGATGTGGTAGCGGTCGACGGCTGCGGCGAGCGCTACGGGGTCTGCTTCGTGTTCAAATTTGGGGCTGTGTACGCCGACGGTGACGAGTACGTCGGAGAATTCTTCTTCGAGGGGGCGTAGTTCGTCGAGGACGTGCAGGCAGTTGATGCAGCAGAGGGTCCAGAAGTCGAGAATAACGATTTTGCCGCGAAGATCCTGCAGGGTGAGGTTTTTGTCGCCGGTGTTGAGCCAGGCTCGGCCTTCGAGTTCGCTGGCGCGCACGCGTACGTTGCGGGTGGTGTTCTCGCTCATGGTTTTCTCTCCTGTTGGGTGCGCCGTGTGTGGGCGCGTTGGTTTGCTGTCCCCATTATGCCAGCGTGGTGGGGGTGGTTCGCTGGGAGTTGAGCATTGTGACTTGGGGGCTTAACGACCTGTCATATTAAGTCATATTCCCTGTTGTTGAGAGTTGTGCGGCTCTTCAGAAACTCGGTCTCGAGTTTGCAAGCGACCGCGTGCAGCTTGTCCCAAAGGAGTAACCCCGTCTCAGGTAGAGACGAGCAGGCAGATATTAAAAATCGGTCCGTGCGCATCCGAAACAGATGCGCACGGACCGAGGTGCTCGAGGCTTTTTACTTCGTGCCTACAATCGTACCGAGCTTCTTCGGCTTTACGGGTTCTTGGGGGACGCTCGCGAAACCTTCCACCTGGGCGGGTACTTTGGGGGTTTGCAGCGAGGTAATGATATCGTCGGGCACGTCGCCCTGATGGTAGGTAATGTTGGTGGTACCGTTTGCTTTGACTGAGATACGTTCGCCGTCGGGCTTAACCGTGACCCAGGAGCCATCGGTGTTCATTATATCTACTTCACCGTTAGCCCTCGCACGGGTCCAGCTGCCGTCATTCTCAATGAGGATGATGTACTCGTTGTTCTTCCCCCCCCCCGACGAAAGCAGCTTTGCCATTGTCCACAATGTAAGTCTTGCCATCGGCATTTTCGCCCTTCACGATGGTGGGGTCTTTCTCAGCGTCGGTAATCTCTTGGTAGTACGTTTCGTAGAGTTTCCTAGCGTTGTACTTTATCTCGTCAGCCCCTACCAATGAGGATGATCCCTCCGTTGAGCTACTGCTAGCGGTCTCCCGGGCAGAGGCGCTCGAAGTAGGTTTAGATGAGGGGCTAGATGAGCTCTCGCTACGTGCAGAGGGCGAAGCAGAAGACGAGGCGGAGGGTGAAGCGGAGGCGCTTGCCGATGCGGACCTTCCGGAGGCTACGGGCGCTTTTATGGAGGGTGCACAGGCGGCTAGACCGAGCAGGCTTGCCACGCTCAGAGATAGTACAGCAATAGACTTCTTCACGGCGGATTTCTCTTTCCGTCATGCGTCGCGACATCATCACAACGCTGTGTATGGATGTGGTTGGTAATGCCCAGCTTCGGGCATGCCCACATCCTAGCACCGCTGTCTGGGAAGAGCCTGAGCCCCCTCCTTCTGAACGCGAAAGCGCCCCGCACGCATCACGGTCGGATGCGCACGGGGCGCTGGTATCCCTGTTCTGTCAGGCTATTCGGCTCGGGGGCAGGAGCTATTTTTTACTAGAGGCCTGTAATCTCAGAGAAGTCACCAACCTTGGTGGGCTTGACCGGGGTCTTAGCGGTACCCTTGAAGCCGTCGATGCGGGCAGGTGCCTTCGGGATCTCGATGCTGGAGAGGTCGGTTGTCTGCTCTAAGGTCTTAGTGTTCAGCACGGCAGCGGCGCCGTCTGCCCTAACGGCGGTGTAGAGGTTGTCCTCGGGGGTGACCTTGATCCAGGAGCCGTCCTCATCCACGACGATGGTTCCGCCGTTGGAGTCAAAGCTACTCCACGCACCGGTATTCTTGATGATGACAATAGCGCCGTCCTTTGATTCGAAGACAGCGACTTCATCGTTGTAGTAGACGGTGCCGTCGCTGGTCTGTACCTTCTTCACACCGGCCTCGTTCTTGAACTCGTTCAGGGATTCCTTGATGGCGCTGTAGAATGCAGAGGTTTCCTGCTGGTTGGAGTCCTCGCTCTTCTTAAGTGCTTCGGTTGCTTCGCTGGGCAGGTTGGTGGGGGCGCTGATGGTGCCCTGGGTGGTCTTGGTTTCTGCCTTGGTGGTTTCAGCTGCTGCGGAGGTGTTTGCAGGGGCCGAGGCAGCTGCGGAAGCGGTTGCAGAAGCGGACGCGCTAGCCGATGCAGAGGAGTTGGTGCCGGAATTACCGCCGCAAGCTGCAAGGCCTAGGGCACCGGCAATGGTCAGGGACAGAACAGCAATAGACTTCTTCACTGTAGTTTCTCTTTTCTGTATGCGCCGCTCTGC
>CALGXU010000421.1 GCA_937935205.1 uncultured Rothia sp. | reverse complement strand
GTTTACGGCGTGGACTACCAGGGTATCTAATCCTGTTTGCTACCCACGCTTTCGAGCCTCAGCGTCAGTTACAGACCAGAGAGTCGCCTTCGCCACTGGTGTTCCTCCATATATCTACGCATTTCACCGCTACACATGGAATTCCACTCTCCTCTTCTGCACTCAAGTCAACCAGTTTCCAATGACCCTCCCCGGTTGAGCCGGGGGCTTTCACATCAGACTTAATTGACCGCCTGCGCTCGCTTTACGCCCAATAAATCCGGACAACGCTTGCCACCTACGTATTACCGCGGCTGCTGGCACGTAGTTAGCCGTGGCTTTCTGGTTAGATACCGTCACACGCATAACAGTTACTCTATGCGCTGTTCTTCTCTAACAACAGAGTTTTACGAACCGAAATCCTTCTTCACTCACGCGGCGTTGCTCCGTCAGACTTGCGTCCATTGCGGAAGATTCCCTACTGCTGCCTCCCGTAGGAGTTTGGGCCGTGTCTCAGTCCCAATGTGGCCGATCACCCTCTCAGGTCGGCTATGCATCACGGCCTTGGTGAGCCGTTACCTCACCAACTAGCTAATGCACCGCGGGTCCATCCATCAGCAGAAGCTTGCGCCTCTTTTCCTCTTCAAACCATGCGGTTCGAAGACCTATGCGGTTTTAGCATCCGTTTCCGAATGTTATCCCCCTCTGATGGGCAGGTTACCCACGTGTTACTCACCCGTTCGCCACTAGATTGACCAGTGCAAGCACCGGTCGCTCTCGTTCGACTTGCATGTATTAGGCACGCCGCCAGCGTTCGTCCTGAGCCAGGATCAAACTCTCATGAAAAATTTGAATTTTCATGAGCTTTGAAAAGCTCATTTTAATTACTGACTTATTGTATCTCTTTAAGAGATAAGAAATTGTTGTTTCTTCATCCTAAGATGAAGTCCCTACACATTTGGTTCGTCTTCTTTGTTCAGTTTTCAAAGGTCAATCGTTGTTTTGCAACAACTTCTATATCCTATCATAGGACATTTTTACTGTCAACAGTTTTTATTCAACTTTTTCAAAGTTTTTTGGAACTGTTTTAAAAGCGAACGTTCGCTTCACAGTGATATTAATTTATCATACTCAGATTTGGTTTGCAACTAAAATGGACATGAATTTTTTAATATATTTTTATTAGAAAAGAAAACAGAGTCTAACTATTAAAAACGTAGACTCTGTCTCTATGATAACCTCTTACTGAACAACACCGGTATCAATCGTTACTCCATCTTTTTTAATGATGTATTTACCACTTGGAACTTGATTGTTAAACGTAAAATCAATCGTTACACTTGTGTTCTCAGAAATCTTAAATGTACGATAAGCAGTATTTATATTGTTGTTTGCATCTTGGATAAATATTTCAACTGTATTTTGTTTTGCTTCTTGGGTATTTGATCCCGAGTTCGCATTATTATTGTTTGTCTTCTTCGCTTCATAAGGAATCGTAAATTGACGAGACACTACTCGTTCCCCTTTTCCTTTTGAAATGACAACTGTTAAAGTATCTCCTTTTTTAAGAGCTGTACCTTCTGCAGGTGATTGCTTAATAACAGTATCCGCAGTTTCGTTACTATTCTCTTCTGAGATTTGTAG
>CALGXU010000420.1 GCA_937935205.1 uncultured Rothia sp. | reverse complement strand
CAAGGTTTCCTACGCAACGTTCATCGGCGTAGGGTGAGTCGGCCCCTAAGGCGAGGCAGAAATGCGTAGTCGATGGGAAACAGGTTAATATTCCTGTACTTGATTCAAATGCGATGTGGGGACGGAGAAGGTTAGGTTAGCAAGCTGTTGGAATAGCTTGTTTAAGCCGGTAGGTGGAAGACTTAGGCAAATCCGGGTCTTCTTAACACCGAGAAGTGACGACGAGTGTCTACGGACATGAAGTAACCGATACCACGCTTCCAGGAAAAGCCACTAAGCTTCAGTTTGAATCGAACCGTACCGCAAACCGACACAGGTGGGCAGGATGAGAATTCTAAGGCGCTTGAGAGAACTCGGGAGAAGGAACTCGGCAAATTGATACCGTAACTTCGGGAGAAGGTATGCCCTCTAAGGTTAAGGACTTGCTCCGTAAGCCCTGGAGGGTCGCAGAGAATAGGTGGCTGCGACTGTTTATTAAAAACACAGCACTCTGCTAACACGAAAGTGGACGTATAGGGTGTGACGCCTGCCCGGTGCTGGAAGGTTAATTGAAGATGTGAGAGCATCGGATCGAAGCCCCAGTAAACGGCGGCCGTAACTATAACGGTCCTAAGGTAGCGAAATTCCTTGTCGGGTAAGTTCCGACCCGCACGAATGGCGTAACGATGGCCACACTGTCTCCTCCCGAGACTCAGCGAAGTTGAAGTGGTTGTGAAGATGCAATCTACCCGCTGCTAGACGGAAAGACCCCGTGAACCTTTACTGTAGCTTTGCATTGGACTTTGAAGTCACTTGTGTAGGATAGGTGGGAGGCTTTGAAGCAGAGACGCCAGTCTCTGTGGAGCCGTCCTTGAAATACCACCCTGGTGTCTTTGAGGTTCTAACCCAGACCCGTAATCCGGGTCGGGGACCGTGCATGGTAGGCAGTTTGACTGGGGCGGTCTCCTCCCAAAGAGTAACGGAGGAGTTCGAAGGTTACCTAGGTCCGGTCGGAAATCGGACTGATAGTGCAATGGCAAAAGGTAGCTTAACTGCGAGAC
>CALGXU010000419.1 GCA_937935205.1 uncultured Rothia sp. | reverse complement strand
TAAGACCGGCTACGACCCGGCATTCGGTGCCCGCCCGCTGCGCCGCCTGGTACAGCGCGAGATTGGCGACCGCCTGGCTCGCGGCATCCTCTCCGGCGCTATCCACGACGGCGACACCGTGACCGTGGATGTGAACCCGGACGTTGCCAGCGACGGCCTGTCGGTGACCTCCGAGCGTGAGCAGAAGACTGAGAACTAAACCGGTTAGCTGGGCGGACTTAGCCTGTGGCTGAGTTTGCGAGTTCGAAACCACAAGAAATAGGCTGTGGGGTACCCTCGAAAGGGGGTGCCCCACAGTCGTTTAACGCGTTAGAACCGCGCTGAACCGCACGAGTACACAGAGCACTAATACGCAGAGCATTGAGGAGAAGAATGGACCGCTGGACTGACCACCAGAACTTTGCCGCAGCCGGTGAGCAGCGCGAAGAAATCGCCTCCGTGCACCGTGCAGCGATCCGCTCGATTCAGCGCGTTGTCTCGGAGAACGCCACCCCGCACGACGAAGAATACGCCTCCGCGGGTATTGCTGAGCTACTCAAGGCGGGTAAGGTTCTCGTGCTCACCGGCGCGGGCGTGAGCACCGAATCCGGCATCCCCGACTACCGCGGACCCGGTGGCTCCCTGCACGACCACCGCCCCATGACCTACCAGGAATTCCGCTACGATGACGCAGCCCGCCAACGCTACTGGGCGCGCTCCTACGTGGGCTGGCGCCGCATGCGCCGCGCCGAACCGAACCGCGCCCACTATGCGCTCGCCGAACTGGAGCAGCTGGGTGCCGTGAGCGGCGTAATTACGCAGAACGTGGATGGGCTGCACGCCCGCGCTGGAAGCTCCCGCCTGCTGGCGCTGCACGGCGACCTCTCCCGTATCGTGTGCCTGGACTGCGGCCAGGATGAGGGTCGTGAGAGCCTGGATGCGCGCCTTGACGCGGCGAACCCCGGCTACCTGGCGCGCCTAGAAGACGAAGACCTGCGTGTGAACCCTGACGGTGACGTGGAGCTGGACGAGCACTATATCCGCGATTTTCAGATGGTGCCCTGCCTCGCCTGCGGCTCGACCCGCCTCAAGCCGGATGTGGTGTACTTTGGCGAATCCGTGCCCGCCGAACGTAAGGCACTCAAGGACGCCATGCTCGCCGAGTGTTCGGCGCTGCTGGTGGTGGGTTCCTCGGTGGCGGTCATGAGCAGCTACAAGATTGTGCTGGAGGCTCTGCGCGCCGGCAAGCCGGTTGCCGTCATCAACGGCGGCCCGGGTCGTGCGGATGCGAAAGCAACCTACCTGTGGCGCAGCGGCGTGGGTGAGGCGCTGGAACTTATGCTCGACGAGGTCGACGTTTAGCCGGTGAATGCTATTTCTCCGGCGAATTTTTCCGCGCGTGCACCGACCCAAGATTAAGTGCACGAAAGTACTATTTTGTGTTGCAAGTCATTGCAAATAGCCCCTGGACAGGCGGATACACCCGCCATGCGGGGATAAAATGATGGGATGGACATTCGACACACTATCACTCGCTTCGGTGCCACCGCCCTGATCGGTTGCGGTCTGGCGGTCACCGCAATCCCCGCAACTTTCGCTCAGAACGGTGAAGAGTCCGTCACCCACGTCTACTCCGACAAGGCGGCCTCCCACATTTCTGAGGTCTGGTACAAGGGCGAAACCCTGAAGATTACCGGCGAAGGCTTCCTGACCCAGGACGGCACCTCCGGCTCCATCATCGCTATCAAGCTGAACAAGGGCTCCGTCAAGATTGACGGCAAGGACTACCTGGAAGTTCAGGCTGATGAGAAGGGCAACTTCTCCGTTTCCATTCCCTGGCAGGACGACCTGAATGAGCGTATCTCCGTGGACGTCTACCTGCTCTCCGGCTCCCTGAAGGACAATGACACCGCTCGCGGTGGCAAGGCAGCCACCGTGAAGATTGAGGCTCGTTCCGTTCAGGAATCAACCCCTTCCGCTACCGCATCTGCGAGCGCTTCGGCAACCGCGAGCGCTTCCGTGGTGGCTACCCCCTCCGCTGCTGCTACCTCCTCTACTTCTGCGGCGCCTTCCGCAGCTGCAACCCCCTCGGCTTCCGCGACTGCTTCTGATGAGGTCGTTGCCTCCGTGGATGCAAAGATTAAGAACCGCGCCGATGAGAAGGCTTCCGCAACCGCTTCGGTGAGCCCCTCGGCTACCGCATCGGCTTCCGCTTCTGTGGTGGTTACCCCCTCCGCTTCTGCGAGCGCTTCGGCATCTGCTACCGAGTCGGCTTCTGCTAATCAGAACGCAGCCATTGCGAACGATGCGAAGGATCAGCTGGGTGATTCCACCTCTGCTACCGAGCAGGTGAGCGCTTCGGCTGAGAGCACTCGCTTCGCGAACTGTGCAGAGGTTGCCGCTGCTGGCCTGGCACCCATTCATAAGAGCCACCCGGACTTCCGTCAGAAGTTCGATAATGACAAGAATGATTGGGGCTGCGAGGTCATCAATAGCGAGGTGACCGACGGTTCTTCCTCCAACACTTCTTCGGGTTCTTCTTCCCGCAACTCCGGCGGTCTGGACAACCTGGGTTCTTCCTCCTCTTCGAGCAACTACACTTCGAGCCGAGCTCAGCGCTCCTCCCTTGCGAACACCGGTGCTTCTAATGCCTTCACCATTGCCGGTATGGGCCTGGTAGCTCTGGGTCTGGGTGTTGCTGGCGTGTCTGCTGTGCGTAACCGCAAGAACTCCTAAAACTATTGCCGCCGCCCGGTGCGGTGTGCGTGAGGGTCCCTTCCCCTGAATGCTTTTGAGCATTTGGGCGGAGGGGATTTTCGCGTTTAACGGGGTGGTTTTTGTTGTTGGACTGTGCTGATGGGGTGGGGTATGTGCTTGTTGGTTTCTTCAATGTAAGGTTGAGGCTTTAGGGGTGCACGGCGGTGTAAAAGGCTTATATAGTTCAACCACGCCTTCAAGAAACCTTCAAGAAACCCCCTATTTGTGAGTCAGGTCATGGCAAATTAGCGTCTTGGGAGCCGGTATCCCAAGCTTCGCTCGTTAGAATGGGGGCATGAATATTCGAAACAACATCGCACGCATTGGTGCCACCGCCCTCATCGGCTGTGGCCTCGTTGCTACTTCCGTCCCCGCAACCTTCGCTGTTGAAGGTGCGCCTCAGGTTGTCCACACCTACGCAGACTCTGCACAGTTCATCGCCCCCGACGTATGGGTTGAGGGCCAGGGTCTGAACATTGGCGGCGAGGGCTTCAAGACCGCTGACGGCACCTCCGGTTCCGTCCTGGCACTGAAGCTGAACAAGGGTGCCGTCAAGATTAATGGTCAGGACTACCTGGAAATCCACGCTGACGCGGCTGGCAACTTCTCCGTTACCATCCCCTGGCAGGAAGAGCTGCACGGCAGCGTTTCCGTTGACATTTACCTGCTGTCCGGCTCCCTGAAGGACGGCGACGTTCCCCGCGGCGGTAAGGCAGCTACCGTGACCATTAAGGTTGCAGAGCAGCCCGCTCCCGCACCTAGCGAGGACCCGACCCCCGTTCCCACTGAGGATCCGACCCCCGCTCCCTCTGAGAACCCGACTCCGACCCCCTCTGAGGACTCGACCCCGGCTCCGACCCAGGATCCGACCACTGAGGCTCCCAAGCCTGCTGACGAGACCTCCGCACCCGCAGTTGAGGACGCTAAGGAAACCAAGCCTGCTGAGGATCAGAAGCCTGCCGAAGAGCAGAAGTCTGACGAGCAGAAGTCTGACCAGGCTTCCGATTCCTCCGCAAAGGACGAGAAGACCTACAAGTACCAGAACTGCGCTGACGTATGGGCAGACCGTGGTACCTCTATCTCTAAGGATGACCCGGACTTCCGCGAGAAGTTCGACGCCAACAACAATGGCGTGGGTTGCGAAGAGGAGCCGAACTACGAGAACTCCAAGAAGTCTGACAGCGTTTCGCTGAGCTCCGGCTCGAACGACAACCTGGGCTCCGGTTCCTCTAACGCATCCTCCAAGAGCTCTTCCTCCCTGGCTAAGACCGGTGCATCCGATGCGATGACCGCTGCCGGCCTGGGTCTGATTGCTCTGGGTGCTGGTGGTGCGACCATCGTGGCAACCCGCATGCGCAAGAAGGCATAATAACGCCTAGTCGCTAAGTTTTTAGCTACTTTTATGGGCTCCCTCCATATCGGAGGGAGCCCATTTTTTGTGCCTTTGCAGGCTGTTGAGGATAGGTGGAGCAGTGTACGAAAAAGGAAAAATTACCTATACATGAGCCCTTGACAAGTTATTTTATGCGAGATGGTGAACACTTAACTCTAAGTTAAGGCTGACACAGGGCAAACACAGCTTCAACCGGGAATCTAGATACCAAGCAGAAAACGAAAAACGCACAGCACCGAGCTGAAGAACAGACAGCGAAGAGCGCAGCGGATATCACGACACGAATCTGGAGAACCCAATGAACATCCTCATCATGGCGCTTGCCGATGCGATAGCCATCGCAGCCCTCTGCACCCTCTACATGGTGCGGCACCGCAACCGCGAACTCATGATTTCCTACGCGGTCATCAATGCCGGCATCTTCACCGTCTCGGTGGCGCTGGTATCCGCCGGATCGAACGCATCCGCTATGGGTATGGGCCTCTTCGGTGTCCTGTCGATTATCCGATTGCGCTCCACCGCCCTGAGCCAGCGCGAGGTCGGCTACTACTTCGTAGCCCTCTCGGTCGGCATGATTGCCGGTGTGAACATCAGCCCGGCGTACATCGCCTTCGGTCTCATGGCTACCCTGGTCGCCCTGATTGCAATCCTCGACTCGCGTAGCGCCCCGACCTCTAAGGAACTGACCCAGACCGTTACCGCCGATCGTGCCATCAGCGACGAGGAAGAACTCAAGAGCTACCTGAGCAAGCACCTGGGCTACACCGTCACCTCGGTGAAGATCACCGAGCTGGATATGGTGAACAACCTGACCCGCGCCACCGTCACCTACCAGCCCAAGGAAACCCCCGAGGGCGGCACCCCCGCAGCGGTGGAAGCGACAGTGTCGCAGATTACTGCAACCCGCCAGGTAGCAGCCCCCACCGCCGAAGCGCACGCCACACTGGACACTCGGATGATTCCGCTCCAGCGCACCCCGGTAGGTAAGTAAAACCAGCCGGTATCTAAGCCTCCGATTCACTCATACCGCACGACAGCCCTAATACCCCCATCACGACCAGCTACCCCTAGCGCACCGGGGTGGCACCCCCAGAAGGACAAGACCCATGACTAACGCAGCCGCAAGCATCATCCCCGCAGAGTGGAAGAGCATCAGCCTCGAAGCCATGAACGAGAAGGCAGCCATGCAGACTCGTGTGGACCGCAAGTACATTGTCGACGCAGAAACCGCCGCCAAGGTACTCTCCACGCTCGACGCAGACGCCTCCGTCATGGAAATCAAGGGTCAGCGCGACTTCGCCTACGACTCGGTCTACTTCGACACCCCGCAGATGCAGAGCTACCACTCGGCAGCCTACAGCCGCGACGACACCTTCAAGATTCGTACCCGTAGCTACCTGGACTCGAAGCTGACCTTCCTGGAGGTCAAGACCGACGGTGAGCAGGATATGACCGTCAAGAAGCGTATCCCGTACACCTTCGAGAACCGCGATACGCTCACCGCGGAGGGCCACGAGTACATCACCGAAGCACTCGGCGATATCCTCGCGGGTCCCGTGCACAAGCTGGAGGCGGTCCTGACCACCGGCTACCGCCGTACCACGGTCTTCCTGCCGCAGAGCGAGAAGAACCCGGTTGCCTCCCGTATGACGGTAGACACCAACCTGACCTGGACCCCTCTGTCCGAGAACATCCTCATGGCGGGCGTGAACTACCGCAACTACCATGGCAACCTGGTCGGCACCACCTACGGCCTGCCGAACGCGGTCATCATCGAAACCAAATCCGGTGTGGAGCCCTCCGTAGCAGACCAGCACCTCTGGGATGCCGGCATCACCCCCGCGAAGATCTCCAAGTTCGCAACCGGTATGGCGGCGCTGAACCCGCAGCTGGCAAGCAACAAGTGGGCAGAAACCATCAAAAACTGGATGCACCTGGAACCGGTCGACGGCACCCGCCCCAACGTGGAAGCCCTGACCGAAGAGGACTACCAGAAGCTGCTGACCGAGCGTTTCGCAGCCGCCTAAAGCTATTCGAACTGGATGCGCGGGGTAGTAGCACCCGCTCTACCCCGCACATCCAGAACCCTGACACAGAACCCTGAGGCCAGGGCCCAACCCCAAGACTACTTACCCGAAACCCGCATCGGCACTGCATAGTGCTGTGATACACGAAGAAGGAATACCGTGAAAAAGAACAGCATCATCAAGAGTGCAACCTCCATTACCCTCCTTGCAGCCCTGGCGTTGACCGGCTGCTCGGCAACCTCGGCATCGAATACCAGCGCTACTGCCGCTAGCGCAACTAGCACCTCCGCTTCGAGCACTTCGGACACCACCTCGAAGGTGTCAGACACCTTCTCCACCGACGTGAAGAGCGGCGCGAAGCTCGCCGAGGACACCCACTACTCCGCAAAGGACGTCACCTGGGACTCCTCCAGCGAAGTTACTATCGATCTTTCTAACCCGACCGCGACCGACGGCGTGA
>CALGXU010000418.1 GCA_937935205.1 uncultured Rothia sp. | reverse complement strand
CTTATTGCGGGTGAGGGGCGCTCGCTTATTAGCTATGCCAAATACTGCCGCTCTGCTTTCTGCCATACAGAAATAGAGCTAAGCGCAAGCTGGAGACATTCTCGACGAGCACGGCCAGAGGTTCGGCCTGCCCCGATTAGATAGATTAGGCAGCGCGCCTGACTCTTGGAATGAAACATTTCTGTATCCCGTTGAACCATCTTCATTGCAACATCTAGCCAGAAGGCACGAAGATGCGTGTGCACCACCGCACTATCAGAGTCTTCCTCTTTCACGTGAAGTCCTGCGATTTCATGCGCCAGCCGCTCCAGAGCTTCAGGGGAGTGCTCCGGGGCATCCCAAACCTTCTTGAAAACTGCGCCGACATCCTTAGAAAGCAGATTCTGAATATCCGCTCCATTAGTTTCGGACGGGTAAAAAATATCAGGGTGCATTGGTGACCTTTCATCGGTGAGGATACGAACCGGGATTCCGGCTTGTACCGTGTTGTTATGCATTGATTATCCCAAAAATATATGACTAGCACACAGTCAAAACATATAATGTCCCACCCGCACCAGAACCCAAAAGGCGAGCGCGCCTCACCCATAATTAGGTGAAGGGCGCCCGCCGTGGTTCTGCACCCTAAAGGTTATTCTCAACGATCTCTTCCTTATTGAGGAAGGCTCGCAGCGAGTCTTCCTGTCCGCACTCTTGTGCCCAGGCAATGACGTGCAGCCTAGCCTGGGTGATGAGTGCTGCACGGTCATCGCCTTTTGCCAGAAGCGCCATGATGATACTCACCGCGCTCTTGCGCTGGTGTTCTGAGAGGAAAAGTTCAGGGTGTGCGTAGAGGTATCCTGCGCCAGTGCTGAGCCAGGAAGCGGTTAGGTCATCCACCGTGTAATCCGGATACGGAAAGCTAGGGTTGAGGCTGTTCAAGGTCATCATCAACCGTGAGCCTTCCATAGGCGATAGCTTCCACACATCATGAAACATGTGCTGGAAGAGGCCAGGGATCATGTGGGTAAAGGTGAGCCTGTGGGTCTCGTTGAATTTCTGGCGGGCGGCTATTGCTCGCTTGCTGAGCTTTTTGGTCACTGGCTTACCTCCTGCGCCTTGTTGATAATCTGAGCCCACCACAGCATCAGCTCGGTGCTTGCAGCTTGAAGGTGCTCCCTGCGGGCGCTTCCCGTCTTCATCCCTGCCACAATCAGAGAGGCTAGGCAGTGCACCTGGTAGGCATCATGGAACTGCGCCCTGTTGCGGTAGATCAGGTTCAGGGCACGGGTCAGCTGAAGGCAGCGGAGGCTCTCGCGCACCGCATCCTGACCATAGACGTTCTTCCTCGAAGCGCCGCGGGCACTCTTACGGGCAAGGGCAAGTTTCTTACCTGCCTGCTTCAGAACTTCGGGAGAATCTGCCGGGGCATCCCAAACCATCTGGAACACCGCGCCAATATGCTCTGGAAGCAGCCGTTGAATATCCTCCCCAGCAGCGCTGAATGGGTAGATATTTTCTTGAGTCATCGTTTGTCCTTTAGAACGAGATCGAGGCACCGGGGGAAACCCGGCTATCTGTCGTGTTGTTATGCCTCAATCATTCCAAACCTGAAAAACCCATGCGCGCGCCACACATGTAATGTCCCACCCGCACCAAAACCCAAAAGGCGAGCGCCCCTCACCCGCAATAAGGGTGAGGGGCGCTCGCTGTGGCTCCGTATCAGGGGGTGTTTCGGGCATACGGGTGGCAGTAGTACAGGCCGTACACGCGCTCCCAGTTTTCGGCTTCCTCCTTGGTTAGCAGACCGGAATCATCGGCGTGCACATAGTCAGCCAGCACGTTCAAGGTTGCCTCCTGGTCATCGGCAGCAGGGGAGAGGCTCAGCCGCTGCCCCTCCTTCAACCCAAAGGCGTAGCGGATATACGCGCTGACATTCTCCACGGAATATTCCAGCGGCTCAGAATGAGCCAAGACCAGGCGGCTTTCTCCATCCTCAATCATCTCCTGAACCTCGCCCTCACTCAGGCTCTTTACCGGAGAATGTATCTCCGCATACGTGCGCAGCAGATGAGTACCAAACCCGGCAAGCTTCTTAGCCTTAGCGACAAGCTTCTCCTCTGATTCCTCGCCCTCTCCCCAGTGAAGGTAGCCGTAGGGGGCGTGCATATCCTCGGCAGGCTCAACCACATCGCCGTGCTCATCGGTCACCAGCGAGAAGGTCTCATCTATCCACATGGCAGAGCCTAGCGTGAAATGATCGAGACCATCGAACGCGCATGAGCTACCTACACCCACACCATCTGCCGCCCATTCCGTCAGCTCCTTAAGAGTGCCGACAGCCTGCGCAGTAACGACCCATTCGCCGTCCCGCTGCTTCTCTTCCACAGTGGCCACAAAGTCCTGATTCTCTTGCAGGGATTCTTCCTCCACAATCTCCTCCTAACGTGAGTATTTCTTCTGAGTGTAGGCGCTCATCACATGATGCGCTGCCGATTGAGTCATTCCTCAAAACGGCGGGAAACCCCGCCGCCGCGCTCGCCCCTTTAGACAAGACGCGCGGTAGCGGCGTAGATTTCCTGCATCCGCTGGTCATGCTCCGATTCGTCATCCGGTACGGAGCCCGTGACGAGATACAGCCCGCCAAGACCTCGAGCGGAAGCGTAGAGGATACGGCGCGTATTGTCCGCTCCATGCAGACCCACCAGCTCAGAAATGCTCTTCTCATCCTGAACAGACGAAAGAGGAACCAGGAAATTATCATCGGTCACCATCTCCTTTCGCACCAGGCGCAGGCATCCGGGAGTATCGAACTGAACCGCCGCCCGGAAAATATTCAGCTCACCATGCTCTGCAACGGTGACCTGCACGCAGTAACCTTCATCAGCCTCAGCCTTACGAACACACGCATTGAGCACCTGAGCAACCGTGATATTCGAACCGGGAAAATCCAGTACCTCATTCGGCAAAACAGGGCAAACAGCCATCAGTAATTAGTCCTTTCAAAAGTAAGAGAAGAGAGGGGTAGCAGCTTCCGTCTCAGGGCAAGACGCAGCCTTTTCAAAACAAGCACGGCGGGGAGCGCGCGGGTGCACCGCCGGCACCCGCGCATATCCCCTCTACAGGGCGAGGGGCGCTCGCTAGTTATCGGTGAAATCCACCTGGTGAATAAGTTCGCCGTGCGAGCGCATGTACCAGGCGCCGCCTACGTCTTCGGGATTCTCGATACCGAAGTGGGAGCGGGCGAAGGGGAAGACGACGTGTGCAAGGTACATGTTCACCCCTGGCTGGCATCGGCACGGGTAGCCTTCGCCTTCATCGTCTCCGTTGTTGAACTCCTCGGAGGTCATCGTCCAGGTGGGGAAGGGGTGCTCGTGCATCCACACGGAGTCTTCATCATCCATGACTCGCATCGTGCACCATAGCTCCGCCATGTCGGGTTCCTCGCCCTGGCTATTAACCTCGTTGGTCTCGACTGCAAACCAGGGGTAAGCGCCGGGGTACTCGTCAATGAGCTTCTGGTAGGCCTCACGGTAAGCGGCGCGGGTTTCGGTGCTGTAGAGCTCGGCCTCAGTCTTCATCATCGTTTTCATGGTTAGCCTCCTTTAGAGAACGCGGTCGGAGACCTTCTCCAGCAGAACGTATGAGCCATCGGGCAAGCGGCCTGCGGACGTGGTGCCGTCAGCATGTGCCACCTCACCCAAGCTGACTTCAGCGTATTCAGCGATACGGTAGTGTCCCTCGTACCCATCAAGAGCTGTTGCCTCGAAGAGAGAATCCAGCGTGAACTTGTTCTCCTGGCACACGTTGCCCAGGTTCTCATCCTCATTGGAGAGGGAGTACCACATCTGCGGGCAACCCTGGTTGAGGAACTTCACGTCGTAGGGGGCAAGGCGCGCCAGGATTAGCTCGGGCGCGGAGCGGGAGCCAAGCATTAGCGCCGGGGGCTCCTCGTGCCCACCTTCGATAGAGAGCATGGCGCGGAAAATGTCTTTGCGCGAATGGTATTTCTTGGTCTGACCGTCAATCGTCAGTACCACAGTGGGTTCACCCAGCGCCGCCAGGTATTCGAGGGCGGCTGCTTCGTTAGAGTCCTCATGAATGGTGGCAGCATCGTACAGGCGGGTAACCGGAGTGGTACTCATGGCGGTTTCCTTTCGGGCAAAGGGGGTTGAATCACCGGGGAAACCCCGGCTATCTGTCGTGTTGTTATGCCTTAAGTATGCCAGACCTGAACAACTCATGCGCGCGCCACACATATAATGTCCCAACCCACCAAAAACCAAAAAGCGAGCGCCCCTCACCCGCAATAAGGGTGAGGGGCGCTCGCTGTGTTTTGTTCAAGAGCTCACGAGTCTACGCCTCGTGGAGCCCGAGAAAATCCCGCTCCGCTTCGATAAAGCGCCGCTTGGTCATGATTGCTTCCCCCTTAGCGTCTGAGCTGATTTTCAGAAGTTCTTCGGCGGTCTTAACCGCTTCCTCAGAGAGCTTGACGGCCTCGGTAACTTCCTGAGCAGCCTCGCGCAGACCCTCAGCATCACCGGAATCTTCCTCCGCGAATGGGCGGAATTTCTCGGTAGATTCGGAAGCTTTCTGAGCTACCGCCGCAATCCGATTGATCACCTCAACATAATCAGCCTTGATCTTCTCGTCTGCAGCCTTTTCGGCGATTTCAGAGGCGGTACGGGCCGCGAACTTGGCTTTGAGGATCCCCTTCTGGATTTTAGTGGCCGGGTCGTGTTCCTGCTGCCACAGAATAAGCTCACTCTTCGCCACGTCGAGGGTGGAAACTCGGGTAGGCCCATCCTGGCAGGAAGCGAGGATCAAAGCGGTAAGGCAGGCCACCTGGTGAGGCGACATAAACTCCTGTGCGTTGCTGACAATGTGAGCAAGGAAAGCGTTAAGAATCGCTACGTCTACGTCGTCAGCAACATCCGTATCCGTGCTTTCCCGATTAATGAACTCATCAATGAGGTTGTAGTCAATATGCAGCTTCTCGGTCACGTACTCTTCGCCGTCGATAAACCAGATGCGGTTGAAAATGTAGCTAATGCCGCGGGGCATGTTCGTGCGTGCAGTATGCTCGTGCCGCTGCTTGAAGGTTCCATCCTGGATATAGGGGTTGGTGGAGCGCATTTTCGAGTGTCCTTTCTCTAGGGGGAGGGCTGCCACGCTTATGTGTGGCGAGGGGGCGGTTATTGATGCCTCATAGATCAGCAATCAATATTTGCTATGTCTTTATCTTCCCATATTTATTAGCCGCGTGCTTGGTGACTCGTCATTATGTCCCAAGGGAGCAGATGTAAAATGCGAGCGCGCCCCTCACACTGTTTCTGCACCAGGGGCGCGCTCGCATACAGGGCGCTTATTCCGGGGTTGGCTGTTCGTAGCGGTAGATGATGGTTCGGCCTTCTTCTCCGGCCTGCAGGGGCGCGGAGAGCGCGCTAGAGACGCAGACCCACGGGGCGGTGCCGGTATCCTCATTGAACCCAGGCAGGGCTACAAGCTTGGCGCGCTCGACGTCCTCCTGAAACCATGCCGACCCATCCTTGTACAGGTACTCGGTCAGAGCGTTCTCAAAATCTGCAGGGTCTTCAGGCACCCGGAAGTGGGAGAGCCACGCATCCTCATCATCGGCTGTAGCACCACTGACCGCGTACCTCTGGAGCCGGTATCCGTCCAGGTCATCAACCAGGAACCCATCAGCAACCTCAATACCCCCAATAGCAGTATTCACCACCGTACCCTCGGCAGTCTTTACGGTCGCCTCAACCTTCAAAAGCCCGTACCGGTCAAACCCCTGCTCCGGGTGACTGATAGACATCACCACGGTTGCACGCGCTGTAGACATCCTATTTCTCCTCCTCATCAGGGGTAAGCACCAGGTACAGGATTCGGCGGCCATTCTTAGGCCCGCGCTCGCTGTTGGCGGTAATGCCTTCGGTGACAACGGAATACCACTGCGCAGCAGGGATATTTTTAAAAATGTCATCGTCTACGTCCCGGTCATCATCCCACCACAGCCCGGAGGTCTCATGCAGAAACCGCATGAGCTCATCCTCTAGTTCCAGGCTCTCTAGCTGGCCTTTGGGCTTGCGGAATCCCTCAACGAAAGGGTGACCATCCTCGGTTTCCTCATCACTGAGCAGGGCGTACTTCTTGAGCGCCTCGAAGCCGTCCAGACTATCCAAGGCGGTAGCTTGCGACAGGGACAGGCGGGCAGTGTGCTCTACAGGCCCCTCGGGCAGGAAAGTGCACACATCCAGCTCCCAAGTTCTACCGATCTTCTCCTGAATCGGCTTCGTTGAGACTTCCACGGTGTAGTAAGGCATGGCGGCGGTTTCCTTTCAAGGGGGGGGTTGCCGGGGGAGCCCGGCGGCTACGTGTCGTGTTGTTATGCCTCAATCATGCCAGACCTGAAAAAACCACGCACACGCCACACATGAAATGTCCCACCCCACCAAAAGTACAATAGGCGAGCGCCCCGCAGCTTGAGTCTGCAGGGCGCTCGCCTTATGCGATGACTGCCAGGTTATTCTTCGGCGGGCAGGAACTTCGTAATGATGTAAAGATCGGGGCGGCAGCGCAGGAAGACATCTAGCACTTCCTCCTTACCCTCGCGATTCGGCACTA
>CALGXU010000417.1 GCA_937935205.1 uncultured Rothia sp. | reverse complement strand
ACATTCGACCCGCTCATAGGGCAGAACCGTTTAGGAGTTCATCCAGCCCACAGCAGCCCAGTCCATCGACTTGTACAGGCGCGGACCGTAGTTAGCCAGATTCTTCTTGACCATCACAAAGTCAGGACCGTTCGTAATGGTACCCAGGAAGGCAAACTCGGCCATGTGCTTCTTCTCAATCTCGTTGCAGGCAAGGTTACGTTCCTTGTCGTCTTCCATGAGAGTCATGGCATCAATGAGGGCGTCAATTTCCTTGCTGCCGATACCATCATTGTTCTCGGAGTAGTAGAACTGCTTGGTACCTGCGGTGGCATCCGGGCTAGAGACAGAATAACCACTGAAGGAAATATCGTAGTCCCAGTTGCCCAGAATGGTGGCGAACTCACTATCGGCGTGCTGATCAATCCGAATCTCGATACCGATATCCTTCATCTGCTGGGTGAAGGTCTGAGCCTTACCCTTGGCGGTCGGGTCGTCGCCGAAGACCACCACGGCGCAGCCAGCCTTCACGCCGTCCTTCTCGTAGTAGTCACCATTCTTGGTGTAGCCGGCGGCCTCCAGAATCTTCTGCGCCTCCGAAACACTGTTATTCGGGGTCGGGTAAGAATCCTGGTAGTAGGGCGAGAAGGGCATGTGAATCATCGAACCGGGAATGGTTTCCTCGTAGGGCAGACCCTGGAACTGAATCTTGGCAAGTGCCTCACGATTCACACCGGCAAAGATTGCCTTACGCAGGGCAGCATCCTTGACGCGGCGGGGATTAATATCCAGACCACCGGCGTAGAGGCGGGTGCCCTTACGCAGTTCAGCACCAGCAACGTTCTTAACCTCCGTGTACGAGGAGGAAGTATTAGCACCGATAGCGTCAATTTCGTCGTTCTTGAACGCGGCACGTGCAGCGCTGGACTCCATCTGAGTAAAGACAATCTTGTCCAGCAGGGGCTTGGTGCCCCACCACTTGTCATTGGGCACAACGCTGAAGGTCTTCGCGGTGGAGTCCCAACCCTTATTCGCCAGGGTGAAAGGGCCAGCCCAGTACTCGGGGTGAGGGTTATCGACAAAGCCATTATTGAAGAGCTCGGTGTCTTCCAGGGCGGGGTGCAGAATCTCGGAGAAGAGGCTCTGCAGCGGGTAGTAGGGCTTGGAGAAGGTGACGGTTGCACTGTAGTCATCGTCGCCCTTTTCTACAGATTCAACGAATTCGTAGATGCCGCTGGTGACAATGTTGTAGCCATTATCCAGGCTCTTGA
>CALGXU010000416.1 GCA_937935205.1 uncultured Rothia sp. | reverse complement strand
TTTTTGCCCTGCGGTTCACCGGTCTGATTGATGAGTACGCGAACTCGGTGGGGGTCTCCCGCATGGATGCGGCGGTCCCCGGCGTTCTGGCGCTCTGCGTGATTTCTACGGCGCTGTCCGGCCAGGGCATTGCCACCGGTTTTGATCGCCGCTACGGCGTGCTGCGGTTCCTGGCGACCACTCCCCTGGGCCGTAACGGCCTGATCATGGGCAAGTGCATTGCGGTGCTGGTGGTCGTGGCGATTCAGTTCACGCTGGTGGCGGTTCTCGGGTACGGTCTGGGCTGGCGCCCGGACGCTATCGCCGTCTCACGCTCCATCATCACGATGCTCATGGGTGCCGGCGCGTTTACGGCGCTGGGTCTACTCATTGCCGGTACGGTGCGCGCGGAGGCGACCCTCGCCATCGTGAATATTGCCTGGGTGATTCTTGCCGGTGCCGGCGGCGTGGTGTTCCCGTTGAAGTCCTTCCCCGACTGGTACGCCGGAATCGTGGCGTGGTCACCCTCGGCGGCTCTGGGTGATGCGTTGCGCGGCAACTTCATTCAGCATCAGTGGCTTGCCGACCCGCACTGGGTCCTCATTGTGTGGACCGTGGTCATTGGCTTTATTGCCTCGCGCAAGTTCAAGTGGTCTGACTAGAGGCAGCGCAAATACAGACAACGCAACCGCAGACAGTGCAAGCGCAGACAGTGCTTCTTCTAATCGCAGATTAAAAGGCGGGCGCCGGATATGTTTCCGACCATATCCGGCGCCCATTCATATAACACAAACCTTTAGCCTCAACCACGCACAAAGTGCACGGTCAGAGACTAAAAGAAAGCGCCCTCCTCCAGAACCTTTTATCTCACCACCACAGTAAGATAATCAACGGTTCTTACGCGGAGGAGGGGCTTCAATCACCGAGATGCAGACCGACCCAACCACTGTTTCGGTCTGCAACCTTCCTGCTCAACCTTAACATGAGCTTCACCACTTACACAAAAATTGTTACGTTACTGAACAATATTCAGCGCATAGCTCAGAAACACAGCTCAAACGTGCACCGCGAAATCCGCGGAGCCCGCGTTGTAGCGTCGCTTTTTCTCCATCTCAGCCCGTATCACCCTGTGAATGTCTGCATTCACACACCGGATACTTCCGCCCAGTGAACTATCCTGTTAAAACGAAAGGGTCGAAACAAACCTCCCAGCTCCCCGCACCTACCCGAGTACCAACTCGGGCACCTACCGGCGCGGGAATAAGCGCCCTCGAGGGCACGTTACACCCGACGGACAGCGCGCTAGCACAAGCCTGCTGGCGCATCCACTCACGTTGTGAAAGGACACCCCACGTGGCAGAGAACTTCCAGTGGACTGAAACCGACCAGCGCGCCGTAGATACCGCACGTATCCTCGCCGCAGACGCCGTAGAAAAGGTCGGATCCGGTCACCCCGGCACCGCAATGAGCCTGGCCCCGGTCGCCTACCTGCTCTTCCAGAAGGTCATGAACCAGGATCCCTCCGACGACCGCTGGGAAGGCCGTGACCGCTTCATCCTCTCCCCCGGCCACACCTCCCTCACCCTGTACACTCAGCTGTTCCTCGGTGGCTACGGCCTGGAAATGAAGGACCTGGAAGCCCTGCGCACCTGGGGCGCCCTCACCCCCGGCCACCCCGAATACAAGCACACCAAGGGTGTAGAAATCACCACCGGCCCGCTCGGCCAGGGTCTGGCA
>CALGXU010000415.1 GCA_937935205.1 uncultured Rothia sp. | reverse complement strand
TCAGCGCACCCAGCAACGGCGGCGGCATTACCGGCAGCGGTGTGTTGTCTTCCGGTCTGCCCGGTAGCCTGAACCAGCAGTGCATCGCCACCGAGGTCCCCGCCGAAGACGCCAAGGACGCTCAGAAGGACAACAAGCAGAGCAACCAGGCAGCCCAGGCGCCGACCAGCATCCCCACCCTCGCCGTGGTTAACACCGCCGAGCACAGCGGCCGTGAAGAAGTCACCCACGGCCACTTCGACGTGGGCCCGATCCTCAACGGCGGCACCCTCACCAGCAGCGTGAAGGACGACCGCACCAGCCCCGCCCGCCACGTCTCCCCCGGAGCCCTCGAATTCGTGCTCAATGACGCCGCGAAGCTCAACCTGCCCGCAGGCATGGAAGACATCGCCCCGGCAGGCACCCCCGTACACATGATCGGTGCAACCCAGCAGCAGGGCGTGCCCTGGCTCGGCTGGAGCACCCAGGACCCCGAACTGCTCAAGCAGCTCGACGGCCCCGTCACCATGAGCCTCAACGGTTTTGAGGGCCCCGGCACCATGTCCACCTTCCTCTCCGGCAACTTCGGTTCCGCCGGTCAGAAGGTCTTCGATTCGCGTAGCGGCGGCTCCTTCCAGGTGCCCGCAAACACCCACCAGCACAGCAACTGGGTGTTCACCGCCGAGGGTCGCTACACCGTGACCATCGGCTGGACGGCACGCCTGAAGAACGGCCAGCAGGTCAGCAGCGAATCGGTTCTGCACTTCACCGTCGGCAACCCCGATAACGCCCCGGCAAGCAACAACGCGCAGGGTGCGGCGGGCGCCAAGCAGGACGGTGGCAACAACGCCGCTAACAACGGCGGCGAGAAGAGCACCGCAAAGAACCCCCTCAACGGCACCGTAGACGAAGCCACCGGCATCGTCACCAAGCCCGACGGATCCAAGGTGCGCATCGTCGGTAAGACCGCCTCCGGTGAAGATTGCGCCCTAACCAGCCAGGAACTCGCCAACGCCCAGAAGGCAGCCGCGGCAGGTAAGCTGCCGAACACCGGCGTGGTCATCGACCCGTTCATGGTCAGCACCTCCATTCTGGCGCTGGCACTCGGTGCCATGATTCTGCGTTCGGCACGCCGAAAGGGCCGCAGCGGTGACACCGCATAGCGGGCATACCGGCAACCGCGCACAAGCATATAGTCGGCGTGCCGCCCTCACCCTCGCCTCCCGTATCGCGGTGGGTGCGGGGGTGGGGGCTGGCGCCTTTGCACTGAGCGGATGCGCCAGCACCGTGAACGCTTCCTCCGACCGGATGCGCGTGGTCGCCACGACCCCAATCCTGGCGGATTTGGCGCAGCAGATTGCCGGTGACCGCGCCAGCGTGCACTCCTTGGTGCCCGCCGGTGCCGACCCGCACTCGTATGAGCCGAGCCTGCGCGATATCCGCGATGTCGCCTACGCCCGCTGCGCCCTGACGAACGGTCTGCTGCTGGAGCAGCGCAAGCTCAGCAAAATGGTTGAGGCGAACCTGCCCGCAGGCGTTGTGTCCGTGGCGGTTGCCGAGAAGATTGAGCAGTACGGCGGCAAGCTCGAAGCCATTGTTGAGGATGCCTCCCTGGACTCCATCTGGCTGGGTTTGCGTGTTGAAGAGGGCAGGCAGAACGAGTCTGCCCCCACCGACTCTTCGGATGCAGGCATGCGCTTTGAGGTGCAGAGCGTACGGGCGCGCACCGCCACCGATTCCTCGAATGCGCAGCTGGCGGCGTTCATTACGCAGACCTTCGGCGCGGTGGAGATGCTGTGCGATTCGCATGCGCGCGGTGTGAACCTCACCCGTGAGGGGGACACCGCGATCCGTACCGGCGATATGGGTTCGCTGGAGCTTCCGTTGCAGGCACATACGCACCTGTCGTGGGCGTTTAGTAATGCCGGCGAGTACGCGATTGAGCTGAGCGCCACCGCGGTCAATGCGCCGGATTCTGTGCGTTCTTCGCGCGGTACCCTGTACTGCGCGGTCGGTCGTGACCCGCAGGAGCTGGTGGACCGCCTGGCGAAGGAACAGAACGTTTCCGCCTCGGACATCAAGGTTCTTTCGGCAGGTCACGCCGATATTACGGCACGCACCGGCGACGGCAGGCTCGTACTCCGCGCGGATTCCTCCCAGGGGGCCGTCGAGTACGAACTGAACCGCACCGTGGTCGCGGTCCCCTCCCGCACCCTGCAGGAGGTGCCCGCCGGCGGTAGCTACCGTTTCCTGCGTTCGGGTGCTTCGGAGCATCGCGGTCAGGTGTACCTGCTGGCGCAGGCCGTTCTGGGCAAGCACGTGCACGGCGAAATCGACCCGCACATTTGGCATTCGGTGCCGAACGCGAAGGCGAGCGTGCAGGTCATTCGTGACGCGCTGACCTCTGCCGACCCGGAGGGTGCGAGCGAGTACGCGACCCGCACCGAGCAGGTCATGAAAGAGCTTGATGCCCTGGACGCTCAGCTGCGTCAGGTGTACGGGGGTCTGCCGGAGTCGGCGCGCAACCTGGTCACCACGCACGACGGCTACCGCTACCTGGCGAGCACCTACGGGCTGCACATTGCCGGTTTTGTGAGTGCCAGCGCCAGCGGCGAGCCGAGTATTCAGCAGCGTCAGCGTCTGCGTCGCACGGTCGAGGATTTGAAGGTCCCGGCGATTTATCTGGACAAGTCCACGGCGATGCGTTCACCGGTTCTGACGGAGCTGGCTCGGGAGGCGCAGGTGCGTACCGGGGTGCTCTATTCGGACACTCTGGATGCGCAGGCTCCTCACTACGCACAGATGATGCTGGCGAATGCTCACACGATTGCGCTGTGCTCTGGGGCTAGTTCTGGTGGCGATTCTTCGGGCGCTAGCTGCTCGGAGGCAAGCACCTCGTAACCCGGTTTTCAGCTCCCCACAAGCTTATATAGCCGTATTGGTATATAGATAATCTTTCACACACCGTTTCGGTCATGATCCAAGGAAGTCCTCATGATGAACTCAACCACCCCCTCCCGTTCCTCGCGTAGCCGCGCCCTGCCCGCCCTGGCTCTGGGCGCCAGCCTCATGCTCGCACCCCTGGGCGTGGCACACGCGGAGACCACCCCGGCAACCGCCGAGAGCGCCTCGACCCAGCCGAGCGACAGCAACCTCAGCCGCGGCGAGCGCGCCCTCACCCAGACCCTGTCGGCGGAGCAGCCGGTCGCATCCGGCCGCACCGAAATTTCCGCCGGCCACGTGGATATGGGTCCTCGTTTCAACAACGGCAAGTTTGAGCTCATGCTCCACGACGACCACGGCGAAACCCCCGTCTGGCGCAGCCTGGACGAGGTCATCTACCGCGGCAGCGATAAGGCGATCCTGGAGGTGCCGAACGACCCGCGCTACTCCTTCGTGGGCGCACCCGCCGGTTCTAAGGTGTACGTGATTCCGCAGACCGAAACTAAGGGCGTGATTTGGCCGGGTTGGAACACTCAGGATCCGCAGCTGGTGTCCAAGCTGAACCGCGGCGTGAACCTGACCCTGGAGCAGGTGAGCGGCCCCGGCACGTTCAGCCTGTACCTGGAGAACGGCAACTTCTCGGCGCCGCAGGTGCTGTGGTCCTCGACCAAGAATGAGCCGCAGAAGCTGTGGGTGGAGAAGAACACTCACACCCACGCGAACTGGGTGTTCACCGCCCCCGGCGAGTACCTGCTGAAGGTCACCGCAAGCGCTGAGCTCTCTGATGGTTCAACTGTGTCTGATACCCGCTACCTGAAGTTTGCGGTGGGTGATTCTGCGAGCGCCGATGCCCTGTACGCAATGGAGGCGCAGGCTCGCGGTTCAGCATCCTCGGGTTCGGCTTCTTCCGATGCTTCGTCGAGCTCTGCTTCTCAGGCCGCCGGAACTCAGGCTGCAGGTACCCAGGCATCCGGTTCTTCTTCTGCCGCCGCAGCGAGCGATCAGAGCGGTTTCCGTGCTGAGTTCACGATTTCGACTCCCATTGTTATCGGCGTTCTAGCTGTCATTGCGGTGGGTGCTTTCCTTGCGTTCCGTCGCCGCTCCTCCGCCTCGCAGCGTGAGGCACTGGATGAAGTGCGCGGTGACCGTTCGTGAGCGCATCGGTAACAGCGGGTGCTGAACCCGTTCTAGAGATTTCTAACCTGTACGCCGGCTACGCGCGCCGTTCCATCCTCAAGGATCTGTCCCTGACCCTGGAGCGTGGCGAGTTTGCGGGCCTGATTGGTGCTAATGGTGCAGGTAAGACCACGCTGCTGCGCACCATTTTGGGTCTGATTCGCCCGGCGTCCGGTCAGGTTCGCGTGTTGGGTGAGTCGCCGCGTGTGGCGCGTGCGCATATTGGTTATGTGCCGCAGAAGCACCAGTTCCAGTGGGATTTTCCGCTGACCGTCAAGGACACGGTGATGACCGGTCGCGTGCGTGAGATTGGGTTCTTCCGCCGCCCGGCGAAGAAGGATTGGGTTCAGGTTTTTTCGGCGATGGAACGCACCGATGTTCTGCACCTGCAGGATGCTTCCATTGCGGAGCTTTCCGGTGGTCAGCGTCAGAGGGTTCTTTTGGCGCGCGCTTTGGCGGCGAACCCCTCCCTGCTGCTGCTGGATGAGCCGTTTACGGGCGTGGATGCGCCGACTCAGACCACTCTGACTCGCCTGTACCGTGAGTTGGCGGGCGAGGGCATCACGATTCTGATGTCTACGCACGACATGCTGGCGGCGCGTGAGTCCTGCTCGCGTCTGTGCGGTGTGCGCGGCAATATTCACCTGGATGGTCCGGCGGACTCCTTTAGCCTGGAGCAGCTGCA
>CALGXU010000414.1 GCA_937935205.1 uncultured Rothia sp. | reverse complement strand
CTCGCCTGAACATGCCTGTAACGCCCCCTGCGGCGGCTCCCCGTTTCTTCTTGGAGATTGAGGGTCGCATGCACCCGGTGGATCGTCTGCCGTTTGTGTTGGGCCGCGGTTCTGATGCTGATTTTCGCCTGGATGATAAGGGTGTTTCTCGCCGTCACCTGCAGCTTTCGATGCAGGGTGGTGCGGTGGTCGCCTCCGATATGGGTTCTACTAATGGCACGCTGATTAATGGGGTGCCTTTGCGTGCGCCCGTGGTGCTGGCGAACGGTTCACTGCTTCGCATGGGTAATACCCGCATCATTTTCCATAGTTCGACCGGAGGTGCCCGTTAATGGCGTCCGAACTGACTGTTACTATCCTTCGTTACGCTTTTCTGGCGCTCATCTGGTTCTTTGTTTTCCTGGTGGTTTCGGCTGCTCGCCGTGACCTTGGTTTGGGTAAGAACTATCGTGCGGCGCCGGTTGATGCTGTTCCGGAGGCTATCCATATTGCGCCTCCGCCGACTCGCCCTTCGCAGCTTGTGATTACTGCGGGTGCGCAGGCTGGTGCCATGATGCAGCTGGGTGATCACCCGATTACTATTGGTCGCGCTAATGACATTGAGGTGTCTTTGCAGGATGATTACGCCTCGGGCCGTCATGCGCGCCTGTTCCCTCAGGGTTCCCGTTGGTTCCTGGAGGATTTGAATTCTACTAATGGTACGTTCGTCAATGGCGAGCGTCTGACTCGTGCGACCCCGATTGAGCCCGGTGATGATTTCCGCGTTGGCGGTACCACCATGCAGTTGAGGGGCTAGTGTATGAAGATTGCTTTTCGTTTTGAGGCCCGCTCTGATACGGGTCTGAAACGCTCGAAGAATGATGACTCCGGCTACGGTGGTCGTTTCCTTGCTGTCGTTGCTGACGGCATGGGCGGTCACGTGGGCGGCGATGTCGCGTCGGCTACGACGGTTTTGAATCTGACTCCGCTTGATCACCCCGATTTTGAGGATGGTGCCGGCGGTGTCTATCTGGCTGATGAGATTCAGAGTGCGAACCTGATTATTAATGAGCTGGCGGCGAATGATCCGCAGTTGGCGGGTATGGGTACGACCTGTACTGCCCTGCTGATTGATGGTGATTGCATTGAGTTCGCCCATATTGGTGACTCGCGTGCGTATCGTCTGCGTCCAGGCGCTGATGGTGAGTTTGAGCAGATTTCTACTGACCATACGTTTGTGCAGCGTTTGCTTAATGAGGGTCGTATTACCCCGCAGGAGGCGGAGAACCACCCGCATAAGAACGTGA
>CALGXU010000413.1 GCA_937935205.1 uncultured Rothia sp. | reverse complement strand
GAGCTGAAGGCTACTACCGCTGACGGCACCGCGAGCCTGGACAGCCTGAACGCTGCCCTGGACATGACTTTTGGCACCCCTGACGGTGAGAAGAGCTCGAAGCGTACCCGCACCCGTGAGCGTCGCCGCGATCAGGATGGTGAGCGTACCGAGCGCCGCACTAAGCGTGACCGCCAGGCGGAGCGTAGCGAACGTGCCGAGCGTAAGGCTGCTGAGCGTGCAGAGCGTGCCGAGCGTACTGAGCGCCGTTCCAAGCGTGACCGTCAGGCTGAGCGTGCTGAGAAGCAGGCTCGCCGCCGCGAGGAGAACGAGCCTCGCCTGAACGAAGACGATGTGCTGGCACCGATTTCGGGTGTTCTGGACATTCTCGATAACTACGCTTTCGTGCGTACCACCGGCTACCTGCCCGGCACCAACGACGTGTACGTCTCCCTGGCTCAGGTGAAGAAGTACAACCTGCGTAAGGGTGACCACGTGCTCGGCGCGATTCGCGTGCCGCGCGAGGGCGAGTCGAACAACCGCCAGCGTTTCAACGCGCTGGTTCAGGTTGAGGCGATTAACGGTCAGAGCGTTGAGGAAGCAGCGAACCGCCGCGTCTTCTCGAAGCTGACCCCGCTGTACCCCAAGGAGCGTCTGCGCCTGGAGACCACCCCGAAGAAGCTGGGCACCCGCGTGGTTGACCTGGTGTCCCCAATTGGTAAGGGTCAGCGTGGTCTGATTGTGTCCCCGCCGAAGGCGGGTAAGACCCTCATGCTGCAGTCCATTGCGAACGCGATTACCGTGAACAACCCGGACGTGTACCTGATGATGGTCCTAGTGGATGAGCGTCCTGAAGAAGTGACCGATATGCAGCGCACCGTCAAGGGTGAGGTTATTGCCTCGACCTTCGACCGCCCGGCTGAGGATCACACCACTGTGGCTGAGCTGGCTATTGAGCGTGCAAAGCGTATGGTGGAGCTCGGCTACGATGTGGTCGTGCTGCTGGACTCCATGACCCGCCTGGGCCGCGCATACAACCTGGCGGCTCCCGCATCCGGTCGTATCCTGTCCGGTGGTGTGGATTCTGCCGCGCTGTACCCGCCGAAGAAGTTCTTCGGCGCTGCCCGCAACATTGAAGAGGGCGGCTCGCTGACCATCCTGGCTACCGCCCTGGTTGAGACCGGTTCGAAGATGGATGAAGTGATCTTCGAAGAGTTCAAGGGCACCGGTAACATGGAGCTGCGTCTGTCCCGTCAGCTGGCGGATAAGCGTATCTTCCCGGCGGTTGATATTAACGCTTCTGGTACTCGCCGCGAGGAGAACCTGCTCTCCCCGGATGAGATCAAGATTATGTGGGGTCTGCGCCGTGCCCTGGCGGGTATGGAACCTGAGCAGGCTCTGGGTGTTCTGACCAACCAGCTGCGTAAGACTGAAAGCAACGTGGAGTTCCTTCTGACGGTTCAGAAGAACGGTCTGCGTCTGGTCGACTAAGGCTCGTATCTCACGCGCCCCACCTCCTGATTGCGGGTGGGGCGCGTGAGCCGTTCGTTTTGTGCATCCCCGTTGTGAGGGGTGTGAGATGTCTAGTGCCTGCCCGTGCGGCGTAAAGTGCGGGAGATGGAAGAGAGAACAGAATGTTTGAATCTATTCAGGTTCTGCTGGATGAGCACGCTGACCTGCAGAATCAGCTGGCCGATCCCGCCGTGCAGTCGAACCAGGGTAAGGCACGCCGAGTGGGCCGCCGCTACGCGGAGCTGACCGGTATTGTGACTGCGTACAACAAGTACACTTCGCTGAAGGACGACCTTGAGGCTGCTCGCGAGATGGCTGATGAGGATCCGGATTTCGCGGCGGAGATTCCCGGTCTGGAGGAGGAGCTGGAGGTTGCTCAGGAGAAGCTGCGCCGCCTGCTGATTCCGCGTGACCCGGATGATGGCCGTAACGTCATTCTTGAGGTGAAGGCTGGTGCCGGTGGTGACGAGGCAGCTCTGTTCGCTGGTGACCTGCTGCGCATGTACATGCGTTACGCTGAGCACAAGGGCTGGAAGACTGAGATTATTTCTTCGACCAGCACCGATGTTGGCGGTTACAAGGACGCCCAGATTGCTATTAAGGGCTCCTCGAATGAGCCTGCTGAGGGCGTGTGGGCGCACCTGAAGTATGAGGGTGGCGTGCACCGTGTGCAGCGTGTTCCGGCGACTGAGTCTCAGGGCCGTATCCACACTTCTGCTGCCGGTGTTCTGGTGTTCCCCGAGGTGGACGAGCCGGAAGAAATCGAGATTAACCAGAACGACCTGAAGATTGACGTGTACCGTTCGTCGGGTCCCGGTGGTCAGTCGGTGAACACTACTGACTCGGCGGTGCGTATTACTCACCTTCCGACCGGTATTGTGGTGGCGATGCAGAATGAGAAGTCTCAGCTGCAGAACCGTGAAGCTGCGATGCGCGTTCTGCGTGCGCGCCTGTTGGCTCACCAGCAGGAGCAGATTGACGCTGAGAACGCGGCACACCGTGCTTCGCAGGTGCGTACCATGGACCGTTCGGAGCGTATCCGTACGTACAACTTCCCGGAGAACCGCATTGCGGATCACCGTACCGGCTACAAGGCGTACAACCTGGACGCTGTGCTGAATGGTGACCTGGAGCCTGTGGTTCAGTCCGCTATTGAGATGGATGAGGCGCACCGCCTCGCTCAGGTGGGCCAGGAACAGAAGTAATCCTGTACAGAAGTAGTTCCGTACAGACGTAGGTTCTGTATATAGACTCTTGCCGATTCACTGAATCGACGTGAGATGTTGGCGAGGGGCTCGCCGCTACGGCGGTGGAGCCCCTCACCTGTATACCGCGATAGGCTTTGAGCCGTTGAGAGATGAAAAAGGAGAGCTCATGAAGGTGAATGTGCACGACCCGCGCGGGGAAGAACTCGCGCAGGTACTCACGCGCGCCACCGCGGCACTGGCGCAGGTACCCAGCCCCCGCGTCGACGCCGAGCTACTCGCCGCACACCTGCTCTACGACGGCTCACGCTCGCGCCTCCAGCACGCCGCGCTCATGGGGGAGCGGCTCACCCCCGAACAGGTTGCAGAGTACGAGGCGCTGGTCGCCCGCCGCGCCCGCCGCGAACCGCTGCAACACATCACCGGCTCCGCTCCCTTCTACCGCTTAGAACTGTCGGTCGGACCGGGCGTGTTCGTACCCCGCCCCGAGACCGAGCTACTCGTCGAAGAAGCTCTCAAAGTGCTGACCGCACGCACCGATTCGGCAACTCGCACCGAATCGGCAACCGGTCAGTTGCGCATCGTCGACCTGTGCACCGGCTCCGGCGCTATCGCCGCGGCAATCAAGAGCGAACTGCCGAACGCCCAGGTGTTCGCGGTGGAACTCTCCGAAGACGCCATCCCCTACACCCGTAAAAACCTGGAGCCGCTCGGCGTGCACCTGGTACATGGGGATGCTCTCACCGCCCTGCCCGAACTTGCCGGAACCTTCGACGCGGTGCTCTCGAACCCTCCGTACATTCCGCCGGCGAACGTACCCACCGACCCGGAAGCCGCCCTGCACGACCCGGACATGGCGCTGTACGGTGGGGGAGAGGACGGCATGCAAATGCCCTCCGCGATTGCCGCCCGCGCCTTCGAGCTTCTGACCCCCGGCGGCCTGTTCATCATGGAGCACGACGACACCCAGGAAGAAGCCGTCGCCGAGCTGTTGGCACGCATCGGCTTCGAGGGCTGCTACCCGGTGCGTGACCTGAATAATCGTCCGCGTCATAGCGTCGGTTATAAACCGCACCCACTAGAGCCTTTAGACTAGTAGATGCACCACCTAGCCCGTGCCGGGCTGCGTGAAGGCAACGCGTCCGCCTCCTCAGCCAGCTCAGAGCCGGCGAAATACGGCGAACCCCCGGAAGAGCGCTTCCACATGGCGCGTTGTGGGTGCCGGTGTCTCGCCGCATCCAGAAAAACATGAGAGAATAAGACCCGTGACTGCAAAGCTGTACCCCGTAACGACTGAAACTGAGACCCGCGAGGCCATCGAGGCTGCCCGCGAGGCGCTGAAGGCGCACGACACGATTGTGATGCCCACCGATACCGTCTACGGTATTGCCGCCGATGCTTTCTCGCATCAGGGCGTTGCCAAGCTGCTGGCAGATAAGGGCCGCGACCGCACCATGCCGCCGCCCGTGCTGATCTTTGATCTTGCTGCGCTCGCTGGCGTGGTCGACGACGTTCCGGACGATATTTACGACCTGGGTGGCCGCTTCTGGCCCGGCGCGCTGACTATGATTCTTCACGCGTACCCGTCGCTGAGCTGGGATTTGGGCGAGACCCGCGGTACTGTTGCCGTGCGTGTTCCCGATGATGAGTTCGCCCTGAAGCTGCTGACTGAGCACGGTCCGCTGGCGGTTTCGAGCGCGAACAAGACCGGTCAGGAAGCCGCACTGGACGCGCAGACCGCCATGGAGTCCCTGGGCGAGGACGTTGCCGTGATTATTGACGGTGGCGCTCGTCCTAAGCCGCTTGAGTCTGAGCCGAATGAGGATGGCGTGGTTGTGGTGACTGAGCGTGAGCCGGCACCGTCCACGATTCTGGATTGCACCTCCTTCCCCTACGTGGTGGTTCGTGAGGGCGCAATTTCGGTGGAGGAGTTGCGCGAGGTTGTTCCGACCATCCTGACTCGTGCGGAGGCTGACGAGCAGGCCGCTCGTAAGGTTGAGGAAGCTGAGTCTGCTTCTTCCGCATCGTCTGAGTCGACCCCTTCTGAGCGTGCCCTGGACGATCAGGCTGATTTGGATGAGGCGTACGAGCAGTGGGACAGCACCCACACTGTGAGCGGTGAGCCTGCTCGTCGCGCTTCGGCACCGGCTGCCGGTTCCGTCGCTGCGTCCCTGCTGGGCGCTACTTCGGCGTTGTCTTCTGCTTTCAGCACCGGAGTGGATCAGGAGCGTTCGCGCGGCTACCGTGACAACACTCCGAAGCCGGTTCGTGCGGATGAGCCGCAGACCCAGCCTGTGTCTGCTGATACCGCTCGCGCGCTGGTCTTTGGCGAGTCGAAGATTGAGACTGCCGCTAAGAGCACCCCCGCTCAGAGCGAGGCTAAGCCGGCAGAAGCTAAAACTGAAGACGCTAAGACTGAAGACGCTAAGGCTGAGGCTGTTACGACCGAGGCTGAGGCAAAGACTGAGCAGAAGGACGCCCCGGAGGACCACCTCTAAACCTCTGCGCGTTAGAGAGCTCGGAGCGTAAAATTTCAGAGCATAAAAACGTATAGGGAACCCCCGATATATCGTTCAGATATATCGGGGGTTCCCTTTCGTTATGAGTTTTCTAGGTTGTGCGCCTCTAGGCCGCGTGCCCCTAGGCTACGTGCCTCAGGGGTACACCTCTAGGAGAGCACACACGCTATCTAGTTCTGCACCACCTAGTTCTTGTCGAAGCGGCGGTCCTTCTTCTTGCCCAGCGCGGTGTGGGCGTTGCGCAGTACTTCACGCACGCGCGGGGTGGGCAGCAGGCCGTTTTCGCGTGCCCAGGAATCGTCGATGCCCTGGCCGAACCACATGACCTCGACCTTGCGCACGGAGCCTGCGAACTTGTCGTTCATCAGCTCGGAGACGGTGTAGCCCGCCTTGACGGCTGCGCGGCAGAGCCACTCGGGCAGGTGGTGGGGCTTGCGGCGGCCCGCATCCAGCGATGCGGAGGCGACGGTCGCGCCTTCCCAGGGCTGCAGCACGATGGCGGGTAGCTCACCGGGGAAGGTACCGAGCATGACCACGAATTCTGCGAGGGCGTGCACGCTGGAGACCGGGGACTTGCCGGTGCCTGCACCCGCAACGGAGGCGAAGGGGGAGGAGGCTATCTTGGCGAAGAGTTCGGTGGTGCGTCGGCCGCGGCCCTGCACGCTGGTTGCGCGTAGGATGCACAGTTCGGGTGCGCTGTCGGGGTGCTCTTCGAGGAAGTAGTCCTGCAGGTCGAGCAGTGCTTCTTCGCCGAGCGCCTTGGAGAAGGAGTAGGCGCTGAACGGGTTGGTCTCTTCGGAATCATCCAGCACGAGGCGCGGGCCCTGTACGGCTGCGGAGGAGAGGTGGATGACGCGGCGCACGCCGGTGCGCTGTGCGGCGATTGCGATTACGGCGGGAAGCAGGGCGTTTGCGCCGATGAGCGGGGGCAGATCCTGCATGTTGGGTGCTGCGAGGCCTGCT
>CALGXU010000412.1 GCA_937935205.1 uncultured Rothia sp. | reverse complement strand
CACGACCACCGGCACGATGGTGTTGTTCGGTATTCCGCTGAACGTGGCGGAGGAGTTGCGCGCGGATTTGGTGCGCCGCGCCGATGAGCGAATGGCGGCACTCTAATGAGTACCCCGGTCCCAAGCAACCCCGCGCCGCAGGTACCGCAGCCTCCTGCCTCTCAGGTGCCGCAGGAGCAGAAGTGGTGGCGTGCCGATATCCGCACGTTCATCATGAACCTCTGGTTCATTATTCTGCTGGCGTTTGGCTTCTTCCAGAGCATTATCCTGAATATTTTGACCACCCCGCCGAACGAGTGGGGTGCGCGCCTGACGCAGGCATTCGATGAGAACAGTAGCTACTTCAGCGCAACGTACTCGCAGCTTATCGGCTTCGCCGTGCTCGTGCTGATTCTGGTTGCTGGCTCGATTGACTGGTGGTTTACCCGCTATAGCCTGGACGATTTGGCGATTCACCGCCGTAGCGGTTTTCTGTTCAAGAAGAACCGCACGATCCGTCTGGAGAGCGTGCAGAGCGTGGACATTTCGCGTCCTCTGGTGGCGCGCCTGCTGGGCCTGTCGGAGCTTCGTTTTGAGGTGGCTGACGGCTCTTCGGAGGCGCTGCACATCAAGTACGTTTCTGCCCGCAAGGCGGAGGTTCTGCGCCGCACCGCGATGGCGAGTATTAACCTGCTGCGTTCGGAGGCGGCTGGCCGCCCGGTCGACGTGCTGCCCGATAGCATGCAGATTTCGGCGGAGCGCATGCCGGATGCGAATCAGCTGCACCAGCCGTTTGAGGCATCTTACGAGGCGTCCTATGGTGCGCCTCTGCAGGACGGTACCGCACAGAACGGTACTCAGCAGGTAGCGCCTCAGCAGGGCGCCCAGCAGCCCGCCCCCGAGCAGTCTGCACCCCAGAGCCCCGGTACTCAGCACCCCGTAGCATCCCGCCGCGGCACTCGTATGCCGATGCCGGTCGCGGCAGACCCCTCGCAGCCGCCGATTTTCCGCATCTCGAATGTGCGTCTGATTGCCTCCATCATGCTGGAGCACCTGGTGTGGCTGGTGCCCGCCGTAGCCCTCATGGTCGGCGCCGCCGTCTTCGCCGCAATCTTGGCTGGTGAGAGCCCGTTCCTCATTTTCATGGCGATACTGCCCGGCACGTTCGCGCCCATGGTTGGTTACGTGGTTGCCCTCTGGACACGTTTTGATGGTGCCGCAAACTTCAAAATCACCCCCAGCGGTCAGGGTGGCGTGACCCTGCGGTACGGTTTCACCGGCACGCACACCCAGAACGTGATGGTTGAGCGTATTCAGGCGCTGGCTGTGGAGCAGTCCATCCTGTGGCGTGCGTTCGGCTGGTACCGCATCAAGATGACCATTGCCGGTATTGGTATTGAGAAGAACGACAACCAGAAGCTGGTGACCCGCAATGTTGCCCTGCCGGTGGGTAATAAGCAGGAGGCGCTGATGGTGTTGCGTCTGCTGCTACCCGCCCTGGATGAGGTGCAGGCGCAGGTGCTGCTGGATACCGCCGACGGTTCGCTGAAGAGTCAGAAGCCGCAGGTTCCGGCAATGATTGTGACGCCCGCTTCGGCACGTTGGATGGACCTGCTCACCTGGAAGCGTAACGGCGTGACCACGGTCGGTTACACTGCCGGTTCGGTGCAGGCGACCACTCGCATTGATTCTGATGCGGCGCGTTCGAGCGTTGGTGAGCACACGCGAGGTGACCTGCTGCTGATTCGTGGCGGCTACTTTATCCGTACGCTGTCGATTGTTCCGGTCAGCCGTGTGCTGAGTGTGAGCCGGGGTCAGGGTCCGCTGCAGCGTGCCTTCGGATGCGCGAGTGTGCATTTCGGTACGGTACCCGGCCCGGTACGCACGCTCATGATGCACCTACCGCCGCGTGTCTGCGAGGACCTGGTGTGGTTGATGACGGTTCGGTTGGAGGGTATTGAGCCCTACTACCACGTACCGGTGATGAGTGGGCGTCCCTAAGCCAGCCCGTTAGCCGAGCTTCCCCGCCGGGTTAGCGGGCAGCAAAACTACAGATCGCGCCCTGCCGTCAGTGTTCTTCGTGACACCGGCGGCAGGGCTGGCGTGAAAGGGAGAATATACTTAAAGCCGTGATACAGCATTCAAAACCTGCGCGTTTGGGCATTGGAATTATTTCAGCCGGGAGGGTCGGATCCGTCCTCGGTGCGGCTTTGCGCGCCTGCGAGCACACTATTGTGGGTGTTCACGCGGTGTCTGAGGCTTCTCAGGAGCGCGCCGCGATGCTGCTTCCCGATGTACCGCTGCTTCCGGTGGAGCAGATTGCTGAGCGTAGCGAATTGCTGATTCTTGCGGTTCCCGATGATGAGCTGCCGGGCCTTATCACCTACCTGGCGTCCTCGGGAAGTATTACCGCCGGTCAGATTCTGGTGCACACCTCCGGCCGTCACGGCACCGAGGTTCTCGCACCGGCGACCGCGCTGGGCGCTATCGGTTTGGCGATTCACCCCGCCATGACCTTTACCGGCATGTCTGTGGACCTGCAGCGCCTGAATGGCACCTGCTTCGCCGTGACCGGGCCCGCGCCGTTCATCCCGATTGCTCAGGCACTCGTGGTGGAAATGGGCGGCGAACCCGTGCACGTTGCCGAGGCTGACCGGGCGCTCTACCACGCAGCCCTGGCGCACGCCGCGAACCACCTCGTGACCATCCTGGGTCAGTCCCAGCAGATGCTCGCCTCCATCGGTATAGAGGACCCTGCACGCTACATGGGGCCGCTCGTGCGAGCCGCCGTGGACAATGCGCTCGCCAGCGGCGAAGGCGCTCTCACCGGGCCCGTGGCACGTGGAGACGCAGGCACCGTGAAGGCTCACCTTCAGGCTCTGAATGAGTACTCAGAGCATGAGAAAACAGGTGATATTACAGACTCTTACGCCGCTCTGGCACACGCAACCGCAAAAAGAGCGCATAATAGAGGTTTGTTAAACGATGAACAACTGGGACGAATTGAGAATCTGCTGGGTGAGTCTTCGGACCGCAACCACCCCGGCGATATTGATGATTCAGCCCCCGAAAACAAGGAGTTCTCGTCATGACTGAGACTTCGATGCCCCGAGTCGTGACCACCATTGCGGATTTCCGCACGGCAATCACCGAAGCTCTTGCCGCAGCGCAGGAGGAACTGGACCGAGCAGCCCGCCAGGAGGCGGAGCAGAACGGCACCGCAGTTCAGTACAAGAACGCATCCCTGGGCTACGTGCCCACCATGGGCGCCCTGCACGACGGCCACGCAACCCTGTTGCGTCGCGCCGCTGAACAGAACGATGTAGTGGTCGCCTCCATTTTCGTGAACCCGCTGCAGTTTGGCCCCGGCGAGGATTACGAAGCATACCCGCGCACCCTGGAGGCAGACGCTGCCCTGGCTGGTGCCGCCGGTGTTGACATTATTTTTGCCCCCGAGGTTGAAGAGATGTACCCCGACGGCGACCCGCTCATCCGCATTTCGAGCGGCGAGCTGGGCACCAAGTTTGAGGGTGCGACCCGTCCGGGCCACTTTGATGGCGTGTTGACCGTGGTCAATAAGTTCTTCAACATTATTCGCCCCGCAGCGGGCAACCACCCGGTGAACGCGTACTTCGGTCAGAAGGACGCTCAGCAGTACATCCTGATTCAGCGTATGGTGCGCGATTTTAACCACGACGTGACCATGCGCCCTGTGTCGATCGTTCGCGACGATAACGGTCTGGCGCTGTCTTCGCGTAACGGCTACCTGTCGGATGAGGAGCGCGAGTCTGCCCTGGTGCTGTCCCGCACCCTGGCGATGCTGCGTGAGAATTCGCTGAACCGTGGCTTCCACGAGATTGATTTGGACGGTGCGCGTGAGCGTATCAACTCCACTCCGGGTGTACGCCTTGACTACCTGGAACTGGTCGACCCGATGACTTTCGGTGAGCCGACTGAGGAGTCGGAGCGAGTGCTGGCACTGGTTGCTGCGTTCGTTGGCCCGACCCGCCTGATTGACAACATGGACCTGCGCTAAGCGTTCGTTCGTTTAGAAGAGTCCCCAACACACTACACAGATAGGTATCACTGTGAGCACTGAGCACACTGCCGCACCGGCGATTGCTGATATGTCCGAGCAGATGCAGATTCGCCTGGAGAAGCGTGCGAAGCTGATCGAGTCGGGTCGCGAGGCATACCCGGTGGGTCTGCTGGATTCTGAGGGTAACCGCGTGGAGCCCAACCACATTGAGGATTTGCGCGCCGAGTACGATCCGAAGCTGGCTGCTGAGGAGCTGAAGGCTGGCGACGAGACTGACCGTGTGGTGCATGTTGGTGGCCGCGTGGTGTTCGTCCGTAACACCGGTAAGCTGTGCTTTGCGACCCTGCAGGGTGGTACCGAGGGTAAGCGCATCCAGGCGATGCTGTCGCTGGCTGAGGTGGGCGAGGAGTCCCTGGCCGAGTGGAAGTCCCTGGTTGACCTGGGTGACCACGTGTTCGTGACCGGCCGCGTGATTGTTTCTCGCCGTGGCGAGCTGTCCATTATGGTGACCGACTGGAAGATGGCGTCGAAGGCGCTGCGCCCCATGCCGGTTCTGCACAAGGACCTGAACGAGGAAACCCGCGTTCGCCAGCGTTACCTGGACCTGATGGTTCGCGAGGAGGCTCGCGAGCTGGTGAAGAAGCGCGCCCTGATTACCCGCACCGTCCGCCGCGTGCTGGAGGATCACGGCTACATTGAGGTTGAGACCCCCGTTCTGCAGCTGGTGCACGGCGGCGCGACGGCTCGCCCGTTCCGCACCCACCTGAACGCTTTTGACCAGCCGATGACCATGCGTATTGCGACCGAGCTGCCGCTCAAGCGTGCAGTGGTGGGCGGTATTGACCGCGTGTACGAGATTGGCCGCGTGTTCCGTAACGAGGGTGTGGACTCGACCCACAGCCCCGAGTTCACCACCCTGGAGTGCTACGAGACCTACGCTGACCAGTTTGTGATGGCTGAGCGCATGAAGGAGATTATCCAGAGCTGCGCGAAGGCTGTCGGTACCGAGCGTGTTGAGACCGAGAACGGCACCATCGACCTGTTCGGTGAGTGGAAGTGGGTTGGCGTGTACCCGGGCCTGTCCGAGGCTGTGGGCGTTGAGATCACCCCCGAGACTGACGCTTCCGTTCTGCGTGAGATTGCTGAGAAGCACGAGGTGGACATCGACCCGAAGTGGGACGCTGAGAAGCTGGTGACCGAGCTCTTCGGTGAGATTGTTGAGCCGACCCTGGTGAACCCGACCTTCGTGTACGATTACCCGCCGAGCGCTCAGCCGCTGGCGCGTCCGCACCGTTCCGGTGAGCCTCTGATTGAGGCTTGGGACCTGATTATTGGCGGTATGGAGCGCGGTACCGCGTTCTCCGAGCTGATTGACCCGGTGATTCAGCGTGAGCGCCTGACCGCTCAGTCGCTGCTGGCTGCTGCCGGTGATGATGAGGCGATGGAGCTGGATGAGGACTTCCTGCGCGCCCTGGAGCACGGTGCACCCCCGATGGGTGGCCTGGGTCTGGGCATTGACCGTCTGATTATGCTGCTGGCGGGCGACCAGGATCCGGAGCGTCCGGGTACTGTGGTGCGTCAGCCCGGTATTCGTGAGACCATTCTCTTCCCCCTGATGAAGCCGGAAGCCTAAGCTTTAGCTTCACCTCGAGGGTTGCTTATACTTCGCCTTGAGAGGCGATAATGCGGCGGGTGCCGCGGATACGGTTGTATCTGCGGCACCCGCCGTTTTCTGTGCACTCTTTTGCACGGTGTATAGCTTCTGAGGCGGAGTTTTCTGTTTATTTGCACAGGTCAGGGGTGTTTTAGGGTGCTTTTTTGCTCCATTCTGGTGCCGGATTATGCTGCTCTATTCGCCCTGGCGGGGGTTTCTGTTCTTATACGCGAATGTGTTGTATAGAAAAGAATGGGGTGCTGGGACAGGGGCAGAATTTCGCTTTTGAATAGCGTAGGAATGTATGGTGCGAATGGTCTAATGTGCAGGCTTGTACGGACACTATATTTCACTCAGATTGTTGGGAGCACCGGGGCGCATTATTAGATGTCTTTGTCTCTGGTCTTTGTCTCTGGTCTTTGTCTCTGGGGGCTGTGTCTGCCGCCTGGAAGAATCCTGGAAGAATCCAAAGTATTTGCACTCTGAACTTCACTTTAATGTTCTTGTAGTG
>CALGXU010000411.1 GCA_937935205.1 uncultured Rothia sp. | reverse complement strand
ACCGACCCTGTTCGCTCCATGTGAGCGGAGGGTGCCGGTCGCGGGGATTAGTGCATTAAAAATTGGGTTTATTTGCCACCTTCCGGCGAGGTGGGGGACAAATGCGTGAGCTAAGGCATAGAATAAAAGAGCATGATTCGTACAACTCGAAGGATGACAATGACGAAGAAGCCTTTCCCTTCCGACCTCGAAATCGCACTTGCCGCCGATCTTTGGCCCATTAACAAGATCGCAGCGGACAACGGCATCAGCGAAGATCGCCTTGAACCCTACGGCAAGTACGTGGCTAAGGTCCTCCTCGACGAAACCACCAACGCGGAGACCGCCCGCAAGCGCGGCTCCAAGTACATCGTGGTTACCGCAGTCACCCCCACCCCGCTCGGTGAAGGTAAGACCGCAACCTCCGTCTCCCTCGCGCAGGGCTTCGCACAGACCGGCCGCAAGGCAATCCTGGCTCTGCGTCAGCCCGCAATGGGCCCGACCTTCGGCATCAAGGGCGGCGCAGCAGGCGGCGGCTACTCCCAGATCGTTCCCATGGAGAAGCTGAACCTGCACCTGACCGGCGACTTCCACGCCGTGACCGCGGCCCACAACCTGCTGGCCGCCATGATTGACAACCACCTGCACCACGGCAACGAGCTGCGCATCGACCCGCGCGCAATCGAATGGCGCCGCGTTATCGACATGAACGACCGCTCCCTGCGCAACATCGTCGTGGGCCTGGGCGAACGCATGGACGGCGTGGTCCGCGAGACCGGTTTCGACATCACCAGCGCCTCCGAAATCATGGTGATTCTCTCGCTGGCAACCTCCTTCAAGGACCTGCGCGAGCGCCTGGCAAAGATCGTAATCGGCCTGAACTACGACGGCGAGCCCGTCACCGCAGCCGACCTGAAGGCTGACGGCGCAATGTCCGTCATCCTGGCAGATGCTATCAACCCGAACCTGCTACAGACCCTGGAGCACACCCCCGCACTGATTCACGCTGGCCCCTTCGGTAACATCGCAACCGGCAACTCCTCCGTGGTCGCCGACTACGTTGGTCTGGAGTACTCCGACTACGTGATTACCGAGGCTGGCTTCGGCGCCGACATGGGTGCGGAGCGTTTCTTCAACGTCAAGTGCCGCGTCTCCGGTCTGAAGCCGGACGCCGCAGTGCTCGTCGTCACCGTGCGCTCCCTGAAGTCCCACTCCGGCCTGTACAAGATTGTTCCGGGCAAGCCCCTGCCCGAGGGCATGCTGCAGGAAAGCCCCTCCGACGTGGAGAAGGGCGCAGAGAACCTGAAGAAGCACATCGAGATCGTGCGCAACTTCGGTGTTCAGCCGGTCGTGGCAATCAACGCGTTCCCGACCGACTTCGAGTCCGAGCACGAGACCATCCGCCGTATCGCTGAGGAAGCTGGCGCTCGCGTCGCTATCCACCGCGGTGTGGCTGAGGGTGGTAAGGGCACCACCGACCTGGCAGACGTGGTTGCTGAGGCATGTGACGATGTTTCGGATCTGAAGTACACCTACGATCTTGAGGACTCCATCGAGACCAAGATCGAGAAGGTTGCTACTAAGGTCTACGGCGCTGACGGCATTTCGATTGCTCCCGCTGCCGCTAAGCAGCTGAAGCGTTTCGCTGAGCTGGGCTACTCGCACCTGCCCGTGGTCATTGCGAAGACCCACCTGTCCATCTCTTCGGATGCATCGCTGAAGGGTGCACCGACCGGTTGGACCCTGCCCGTGCGCGAGGTTCGCCTGGCTGCCGGTGCTGGCTACGTCTACGCTATCTGCGGCACCATGCGCACCATGCCGGGTCTGAGCAAGAGCCCCGCAGCTGAGCGCATCGGCTTCGATGAGAACGGCGTGATGGTCGGTCTGTCCTAAGGCTTGCCCTAAAGCGGCTGGCCAGCTGATTTATAGCTAGTGGAGGCGGCGCTCCTTCCCCACAGTGAGGGAGGAGCGCCGCTTTGCTGTGCTCAGCGGCGCTTCTGTAGAGTTCTGTGCCCCCGATACATGGAAGCATGAGGGGCGAATACGAGGTGTGCA
>CALGXU010000410.1 GCA_937935205.1 uncultured Rothia sp. | reverse complement strand
GAAAGGGGCGGTACCCATCGAAGCGATGGGTCCCGCCCCTTTCAGTTTGCCTATATGCCTGTTATTTAGGCGGAAGGTCCAGATTAGGTTCAGAAGTAGCAGGGGGGGAGAGAGAGAAAGAAAGAGAAATGGGGGGGCGCCCTTCTATATCCGCCCGCCCTTATTTGACGAGTTAACAGCTCCCAAAGAATGATATGTAGGGTTCTAGCGCCTCAGATACAAAGAAAACCCGCACCGAAGTGCGGGTTTAGCGGTCAAAGCGAGGTTCGGTCCCTAGACAAACGGATTAGCGAGGAAAAAGGGACCCAAGAAATCTGTCCGATAAGGACCGAACCTCTTATTTGACGCATGCGTCTCTTCTATTATGGTACATCTCGCTGATTTTCGCACCTTGAAGCGCGTTTTTTACTAAAAAACTTGATTTTTGAAAAAGCGACCCTTAGTTTCTAAATTTTTAAGCAGATTTTTTCAGAATACTGCTGTGAAGGGGGTTGGAGGTGACGAAATATTACAAAATCCATGAATCTAGACACCTCAAGATAAGCATAAAAAGTCCGTAAGCTATCAATATCTATAGATTGATATCTTTTGAGGTAGTTATATGCTGAACGCAAAGCTTTTGTTGAGAAAATCTGCCCTGCTCAGAGCCTGGGGGAGAGCATTATGTGCTGCCAATAGAAGGTGTCTTAACCATGAATGGTGTAGTGCATGGACTGCGCTAGAAAAGCCTCGGAGTGGAGGGTGAAGCGTAAGATATACAGTAGAAAGCTCCGGAGGCTAAGCTCGCAAAATATGAGGCGAGCTAGCCTCCAAACTACACAACCCTGGAGATACTTATGCCTCCCTCTACTGCTGGAGAAGAACAGAAAAATACGCTGGATACCAAGCGTTTTTCCGTGGATCGTTCGGCGGGACTCGCCGGCCAATATCAAGTGGCATACAACCCTGAAGAGAACGTTCTCTTTGTTAGCGGAAGCTTCAACCATACAAAGACCCACGGCACTCTCTGCGCCACAATCGCTCGTATCAACGCGGATACCCTGCAGATTGAGAAGACGGCTGTTCTGCCTGCTATCCCGGAAAATAAACCCGAGCTAGAAAACCTCTTCCAGATTCAAGCTACCTATGGTCTAGCTGTAGACAACCAGCGGGGGCTTCTATGGACCGGAGGAACCCGCACAAACTCGGTAACTGCATACTCCCAAAAAGACCTATCGCTCGTGTGGGATTCCCTCACTCTAGGGGTGGAGATGCTGACTCCGCGCGAGCTATACATTGCACCCAGCGGCGCCGTATTCGTTACCGGAATGGGTGGTTACCAGGTCATCTCTGCATCCAGCGCGGATGGGGAACGCACGGTTAGCCCCCTTCAAGGGGAGGAATCTGCCATGCTGCTAGGACCCGTAGCGGATGAAGCTCGTAACCGTCTGTACATCCCGAATATTTTGCGAGATGAAATCTGGGTTGTGGACATGAGCACCTGGGAGCTCGTGCACCGATTGCCCGTAACTGGTGGGGAAGACGCCAATACTCCAATCGGTGTCCACGGTGTAGAGATTGATCCGATGCGCGGTGAACTATATGTCTCTGCACAAGGACGCGAGGGTAAAAACGGCGGTCTATACGTTCTGAGTCTTGAGGGTGAGCACCTCGCTTATCTTCCATTCGGCAAAATGCCCACTGATATCTTGCTCGATGCAGAACGTCATCTGCTCTACGTTGCTGATTTTGGGGGTAAGGGAGAGCCGGCAGTCGCCGGTGGCGGAACTATTACCGTCATTGACACGCTCAAGCGAACCATCATCGAGACCTTGCAGATAGCCCCGACCCGTATTAACCACCAGGTCCTACTGGAAGATGGGAGCATCATTGCTATCGACAAAGCAGGGGACTACCCTGCAGTTGAGGTTCCCTACGTGTTGGATGCGCGCTCTGGCAAATACTACGAGGCAGCGGAAGAAAATCGGCCGGGAGAAGCCCCTCGTCCTATTGTCCGTGACGGTATCGCGAAAGTATATGTGTCCTAACTACTGAGTGAAGAGCACTTGAGGGCAGCCGATATATCAATGTAGTGCGTGCCGTGCTTTAGAGCTGTGCGCATGCTTGCGCGGTGGGGCGTACGGTCGGGGCGGTCTCTTGCTAGCCCTGCTCTTGCTGGCCCTACGGCAAGTCTGTCCTGGAGGAACATTAAAGCGTAGTAAAATATAAATATCTATCATCCTTGTTTGACACATTGTTTGATAGATTTCTCGAGGCCCCTTCAGTTTCTTATGCGTCAGGAACTACACGAAGGGGCCTCCTGCTTTAAGTGTCAAATAAGGGGTCTTCTCAATCCGTGCTGATGTGGGATATGAGGTTTTTGCTCCCTAAACCCGGCAAACCCCAGAGATAGGGTGGGGGAGACCGAAATCATAGTCGGCAAACTCTTGCGCTACATACCTGCTTCCTGTACAGTGTTAAGACTGTGTGGCTGTATCCAAATAGCCGCACAACCACGGGCTTCTCGTGCCAGTGCATAATGCCGCTACTTACGGGTGGGATACGCCCGCTTCACGCGGGTCCAAATGCTTCTGGCATGGGTTTGCCCCAGGCGTTTCCGCTAACCCCTTCCGCAGAGATGGGGCCCGGGGCGTCAACCAATCCCGTAAAAATGTTCCGCAAGGCTGGCTCGCGCCTAAAGCGAGTCGGAACCGGCGAGACGACAGGAGAAATATGATTCAGCAGGAGTCGCGACTGAAGGTCGCCGACAACACTGGTGCGAAGGAAATCCTGACCATCCGTGTTCTCGGTGGTTCCTCGCGTCGCTACGCAGGCATTGGCGACATCATTGTCGCAACCGTCAAGGATGCAATCCCCGGCGGTACCGTAAAGAAGGGTGACGTTGTCAAGGCAGTCGTCGTCCGCACCAAGAAGGAAACCCGTCGTCCCGACGGCTCCTACATCAAGTTCGACGAGAACTCCGCAGTGATCCTGAAGAACACTGATGGTGATCCCCGTGGTACCCGTATCTTCGGCCCCGTGGGTCGTGAGCTTCGCGACAAGAAGTTCATGAAGATCGTTTCGCTGGCTCCGGAGGTGCTCTAATTCATGGCTAAGATCAAGTCCGGCGACCTGGTTCAGGTTATTTCCGGTGCAGATAAGGGCAAGCAGGGCAAGGTTCTGAAGGTTCTCCCCAAGGAAAACCGCGTGATTGTTGAGGGCGTCAAGGTCGTCACCAAGCACACCAAGGCTAACCCCCTGACCGGCGCAGCAGGCGGCATTCAGAAGGTTGAGGCACCGATCCACGTTTCTAACGTTGCGATTGTTGACCCCGAGACCAAGAAGCCGACCCGTGTTGGTTTCCGCCTCGAGACTGTAGAGCGTGACGGCAAGGAGCGCACCGTTCGCGTGCGCGTTGCTAAGCGTTCGGGTAAGGACATCTAATGACCGAAACCAAGATCACCCCCCGCTTCAAGACCAAGTACGCTGAGGTCGTCGTTCCCGCTCTGCAGGAAGAGTTCAAGTACGAGAACGTCATGCAGACCCCGAAGATCGTTAAGGTCGTCGTAAACATGGGTGTTGGCGAGGCAGCTCGCGACGCAAAGCTCATGGATGGCGCAATCCGCGATCTCACCGCAATCACCGGTCAGAAGCCGATTGTTACCCGCGCTAAGAAGTCCATCGCACAGTTCAAGCTGCGCGAAGGTATGCCCATCGGCGCACACGTCACCCTGCGTGGCGACCGCATGTGGGAATTCCTGGACCGCCTCGTCACCCTGGCACTGCCCCGAATCCGCGACTTCCGCGGCCTCTCGGACCGCCAGTTCGACGGTAACGGTAACTACACCTTCGGTCTGACCGAGCAGTCCATGTTCCACGAAATCGATCAGGACTCGATCGACCGCGTGCGTGGTATGGACATCACCGTGGTGACCTCCGCGAAGACCGACGAAGAAGGCCGTGCAATCCTGAAGGCACTGGGCTTCCCGTTCAAGACCAACTAACGACTACGTTGTAGGTCCAGACCCCGTTACCGCGGGGTAGGGAAACCACAACGAGGAAGGGCTAAAGCCCACAATGACTATGACTGATCCGGTCGCAGATATGCTGACCCGTTTGCGTAACGCAAACTCCGCATACCACGACACCGTATCCATGCCCTACTCCAAGCTGAAGTCTCGCATTGCAGAGATCCTGAAGGCTGAGGGCTACATCGCCGACGTGAAGGTTGAGGATGCAAAGGTCGGCAAGACCCTGACCCTCGTCCTCAAGTACGGTCCGTCCCGCGAGCGTTCCATCGCTGGCGTGCGTCGTATTTCCAAGCCGGGCCTGCGTACCTACGCAAAGTCCACCAACCTGCCCCAGGTTCTGGGTGGCCTCGGCATCGCAATCCTGTCCACCTCTTCGGGTCTGCTCACTGACAAGCAGGCTGCGAAGAAGGGCGTGGGCGGCGAAGTCATCGCTTACATCTGGTAGTCGGTTAGAAGAGAAAGGAAGAGAATAATGTCACGTATTGGACGTCTCCCCATCTCGGTTCCCGCCGGCGTTGAGGTTAAGGTCGATGGCAACCTGGTCACCGTTAAGGGCCCGAAGGGCGAGCTCTCTCACAAGGTAGCTTCCCCCATCACCGTGGCTCTGAACGAAAACGAGATCGTTGTATCTCGTCCGAACGACGAGCGCCTGTCTCGCTCGCTGCACGGTCTGACTCGTACCCTGATTCAGAACCTGATTATCGGCGTTACCTCCGGCTACGAGAAGAAGCTGGAAATCGTTGGTACCGGTTACCGTGTGACCCCGAAGGGTAACGACCTGGAGTTCGCTCTGGGCTACTCCCACCCGATCAACATCACCGCTCCCGAGGGTATTACCTTCGCAGTGGAGGGTGCTAACAAGCTGACCGTGTCGGGTATCGACAAGCAGCTCGTTGGTCAGGTTGCAGCAAACATTCGTGGTCTGCGTAAGCCCGATCCCTACAAGGGTAAGGGTGTTCGCTACGCAGGTGAGCACATCCGCCGCAAGGTCGGAAAGGCTGGTAAGTAAACATGGCTATCAAGTCGAAGGCAGCGCAGCGTGCACGTCGTCACGCTCGCATCCGCAAGTACGTTTCGGGTACCGCTGCGCGTCCGCGCCTGTGCGTCACCCGTTCGACCCGTCACATGTTCGTTCAGGTTATCGACGATGTCAAGGGCGTAACCCTGGCATCCGCTTCCACCATGGAAGCAGAGCTGCGTGCAGCTGACCTGGACAAGACCGCTAAGGCAAAGCGCGTTGGTGAGCTCGTTGCAGAGCGCGCCAAGGCAGCTGGTGTTGAGGCAGTCGTGTTCGACCGCGGTGGTAACAAGTACCACGGCCGTGTTGCAGCCGTTGCTGACGGTGCACGCGAGGGAGGTCTTGCACTCTAATGAGCGAGCAGAACGTAAAGGAAACTCAGGTGAGCGAAGCAGTAGTAGCTGAAACCGCTGAGACCTCCAACCAGCGCGAGGAGCGCCGCAACAACCGCGGCGAGCGTCGTGGCCGTGGTGAGCGCCGTAACAACCGCGCTCGCGAGGAGGAGAAGGACAAGTACATCGAGCGCGTTGTGACCATCAACCGCGTTTCCAAGGTCGTCAAGGGTGGTCGTCGCTTCAGCTTCACCGCACTGGTCGTCGTTGGTGACGGTAACGGCCTGGTCGGCGTTGGCTACGGTAAGGCTAAGGAAGTTCCCGCAGCAATCTCCAAGGGTGTCGAGGAAGCAAAGAAGAACTTCTTCCGCGTTCCCCGCATCGAAGGCCGCACCATCCCGCACCGCGTGCAGGGTGAAGCAGCTGCAGGCGTTGTGATGCTCCGCCCGGCAACCGCTGGTACCGGTGTTATCGCAGGTGGCCCCGTGCGTGCAGTACTCGAGTGCGCAGGCATTCACGATGTGCTGTCCAAGTCGCTCGGTTCCTCGAACCAGATCAACATCGTTCACGCAACTGTTGCAGCACTCAAGGAGCTTGAGGAGCCCCTGGCAGTGGCAGCCCGCCGTGGCCTGCCCACCGATGAGGTTATCCCCAGCTACCTGCGCAACACCAAGTCTGAAAAGGCAGGTGCGTAGTAATGGCCAAGCGTATTCAGCCCAGCGACGCAAAGCTGGAAATCACCCAGGTCAAGTCCTATGTTGGTCAGAAGCAGAACATGCGCGACACCCTGCGTTCCCTGGGCCTCAAGCGCCCCGGCAACAAGGTAGTCCGCACTGCTGACCCCGTCACCGTTGGCATGGTTAACACCGTTGCTCACCTGGTGAAGGTTGAGGAGGTCAAGTAAAGATGGCAGAAGCTATCAAGATTCACGATCTGCGCCCGGCACCGGGTGCCCACAAGGCAAAGACCCGCGTTGGCCGCGGTGAAGGCTCCAAGGGTAAGACCGCAGGTCGCGGTACCAAGGGTACCAAGGCACGTTACCAGGTTCGTGCAGGCTTCGAAGGCGGCCAGCTGCCGCTGCACATGCGCCTGCCGAAGCTGCGCGGCTTCAAGAACCCCTTCCGCACCGAGTACCAGGTTGTTAACCTGGACCGCATCCAGGAACTGTTCCCCAACGGTGGCGACGTCACCGTCGAGGCACTGGTTGCTAAGGGTGCCGTTCGTAAGAACGAGCTCGTGAAGGTTCTGGGCAACGGCGAAATCTCCGTCAAGGTGAACGTTGTTGTCGACAAGGCATCGGCTTCCGCTATCGAGAAGATCGAGGCCGCTGGCGGTTCTGTAACCGTTAAGTAGTCTTCAAGACGAGAAAGCCCCCGTCCGTACACTGTACGGCGGGGGCTTTTTGCTGCTCAAAAAACTCACAACAGGGGTATATTCCTGTATTCGCATATTTGAACGCTTGGTGCGCGCCACATTTAGTGTTCAAAAATCATGCTAAGAGAATATAAAAGCTACATAATCCGCTAGGGAGTTATCGTTACCCGCTCTAAACACGATAGACTGGAAGATGTGTTTACTGCGCCCTAAAACTCCTTGAGTGGAATGGGCGCCCCATAGACTTACAGGAGGACATGTGCTGAGCGCATTCGGGCGAGTCGTTAAGACCGCCGATTTGCGGCGTAAGCTGCTGTTTACCCTGGCAATGATTGTGCTGTACCGCGTGGGCACTTTCATCCCCGCGCCAGGCGTTTCCTACGGAAATGTACAGCAGTGTCTGAACGCCAATGTTACGAGCGGTGGCGTCTACGATATCGTCAACCTCTTCAGCGGTGGCGCACTGCTGCAGCTTTCGATCTTTGCCCTCGGCGTGATGCCGTACATTACCGCGTCCATTATCATTCAGCTGTTGCGCGTGGTCATCCCGCGATTCCAGGAGCTGCACGATGAAGGCGCGCAGGGCCAGGCAAAGCTCACCCAGTACACCCGATACCTGACCATCGCTCTTGCTCTGCTGAACGCAACCACCATCGTCTCGATGGCGCGCTCTGGCGTTCTGCTGGGTAACTGCCCCGGCATCATCCCTCAGGACGACGTACTGCACATCCTGCTGATCATCGTTACCCTGTGTGCGGGTACCACCGTCATTATGTGGATGGGTGAGCAGATTACCGAACGTGGCGTCGGCAACGGCATGTCCCTGCTGATTTTCACCTCCATTGCTTCTTCCTTCCCGAGCGCTCTGGGCTCCATCCAGCGCACCCACGGTTGGGGTATCTTCGCAGCTGTCTGCGGTATTGGTCTGCTGGTCATGCTCGCTGTGGTCTACGTGGAGCAGTCCGTTCGCCGTATCCCCGTGCAGTACGCAAAGCGAATGATTGGCCGCCGCACCATTGGTGGCACCAGCACCTACATTCCGCTGAAGGTCAACATGGCAGGCGTTATCCCCCTGATCTTCGCCTCCTCCCTGCTGACCCTGCCCGGTCTGATCGCCCAGTTCAACACCCCCACCAATGGCTCCACCCCGCCGGACTGGGTTAACTGGATCAACGCATACCTGGTGCGCGGCGACCACCCGCTGTACATCGTTCTCTACTTCTTCATGATTATTGGCTTCGCGTACTTCTACGTGGCGGTCACCTTCGACCCGGTAGAAGTGGCGGACAATATGAAGAAGTACGGTGGCTTCATCCCCGGTATTCGTGCCGGTAAGCCCACCGAGCGTTACCTCAGCTACGTACTCAACCGAATTACGTTGCCTGGCGCACTTTACCTGGGTGTAATTTCCATGATTCCCCTGGTAGCGCTTATCCTATTCAACGCAAACCAGAATTTCCCGTTCGGCGGCGCCTCGCTGCTGATCGTGGTGGGTGTTGGTCTTGATACTCTCAAGCAGATCAACGCTCAGCTCCAACAACGAAACTACGAAGGACTGCTCCGATGAACCGTCTGCTCATCGTCGGCCCTCCCGGTGCCGGTAAGGGCACCCAGGCCGTCAAGATCGCTGAAGCGCTGAAGATTCCCGCGATTTCCACCGGTGATATCTTCCGCAAGAACATCAAGGAAGAGACCGAACTGGGCAAGGAAGCGAAGTCGTACATCGACTCCGGCAACCTGGTTCCCGACTCCGTCACCAACAACATGGTGCGCGCACGCCTGGCGGAAAGCGACGTCGTCAACGGCTTCCTGCTCGACGGCTACCCCCGCAACACTTCCCAGGTGCACGAGCTGGACTCCATCCTCGAAGCCAAGGGCGAGAAGATCGACCGCGTTCTCCTGCTGGTTGCAGACAACGACGAACTCGTCGAGCGTCTGCTCAACCGCGCAGCAGAGCAGGGTCGCACCGATGACAACGAAGAGGTAATCCGTCACCGCCTGAAGGTCTACGAAGAAGAGACCGCACCGCTGATCGCAATCTACCGCGAACGCGGCATCGTCAAGGAAGTTAACGGCCTCGGCGAGATTGCTGAAGTCACCGAGCGCATCCTCGACGCTCTGAAGTAATCTTCTGCTGTACCCCCGCAATTTGAGGTGCATGATGCATCACAAAGACTTGCGGGGGTACAGTGCTGTCTGTAGAGTTCTAAGCTTGGGCATACCGCCCCACATACCTAAGGAGCCAGAATGGCACGAGTCGAAATCAAAACCAATGCACAGCTTCAGCAGATGGCTCGTGCAGGCGTCATTACCAGCCGTGCACTTGATGCGGCGGTGGCGGCAGCGCGCCCCGGCGTAACCACCGCAGAGGTGAACGCCGCCTTTGAACGCACCATGCTGGAACTGGGTGGCACCTCCAACTTCTACGGCTACTACGATTACCCGGCAACCGTATGCACCTCCGTCAACCACGAGGTTGTTCACGGTATCCCCGGCGACTACGTGCTCAAGGATGGCGACATTCTCTCCATCGACGGTGGTGCGTACGTTATTGATCCCGCAACCAACCGCCAGTGGCACGGCGATTCGGCGCGCACCGTACTGGTTGGCAACGTGAGCGAAGCACGCGCCGAGCTCTCCGCCGTCACCCGTGAGGCAATGTGGCACGGTATTGCTGCCCTGGCAACCGCAAAGAAGGTCGGCGAAATCGGTCTTGCTATCGAAGCGTACGTGACCGAAGAATACGGCGATAAGTACGGCATCATTGAAGACTACGTGGGTCACGGTATCGGTTCCCAGATGCACATGGCACCGGACGTACTGAACTACGCTGTGCGTGACATGGGCCCGAAGATTAAGCCCGGCATGGCTTTCGCTATCGAACCGATGCTCGTCACCGGTTCCATCGAGACCAAGGTGCTCTCCGACGACTGGACTGTTGTGACCGTTGACGGCTCCGATGCATGCCAGTGGGAGCACTCCGTTGCTGTGCACAGCGACGGTATCTGGGTTCTGACCGCAGAAGACGGTGGCGCAAGCGAACTGGCTCGCTTTGGCGTGACCCCGGTTCCGATTCCCGCCTAAGTCCCACCGCTAGGGGAGGGGAACCCACCTTTAGCTGCCCCACCTCCACCCGAAGAAACCGGCAAACCCGGTCCGGTGCGTGATAGCGCATCCGAAAGCATCCACATCACAAGGAAGAAGCTCCATGAGCGAAACTCTCAATAGCGGCGAGGCAACCGCACCCGCTACGACCAAGGTGCCGGTTGAAATCTCGAACGTTCGCCCTGCACCCGGCCAGATTGCCCTGAAAGCACCGCGCCGTGCGAAGCCGCCCAAGCATATCGCTGACTTCGACATGGCTGGTCGCCGCGAATTTCTGAAGGAACTGGGCTACCAGTCGTTCCGTGCATCCCAGTTGTCCAAGCACTATTTTGAGCGTCTGGTCACTGACCCCGCTGAGATGACTGACCTGCCGGCTAAGGACCGCGAGCAGATGGTTGCTCAGGCGATGCCCCAGCTTCTGACTCCGGTCCGTACCCTCGAGGCTGACGGTGGCGACACCCTGAAGGTTGTGCACCGTCTCTTTGATGGTGCGCTCATTGAGTCCGTCATCATGCGCTATGACAACCGTGTGACCATGTGCATTTCTTCGCAGGCTGGCTGCGGTATGAACTGCCCCTTCTGCGCGACCGGTCAGCAGGGTTTGACCCGTAACCTGTCCACCGCAGAAATTGTGGAGCAGGTCGTTGCCGGTGCCCGCTACCTGAAGCAGATGAAGGGCCTGGAAGAAGCAGAAGGCGGTTCTGAGGATACCCGTCCGTTGCGTGTTTCCAACATTGTCTTCATGGGTATGGGCGAGGCGCTCGCTAACTACAAGGCAACCATGGGTGCAGTGCACCGCCTGATTGACCCTTCGCCCGAGGGCCTCGGTATTTCTGCTCGTGGTCTGACCATGTCGACCGTGGGTCTGGTGCCGGGTATTCGTAAGTTTGAGCTGGAGAAGCTGCCCATTACTTTGGCGCTGTCTCTGCACGCTCCGGATGATGAGCTGCGTGATGAGCTAATCCCGATTAACCAGCGTTGGAAGGTTGACGAGACTCTGGACGCTGCGTATGACTACTACCGTACGACCGGCCGCCGTGTCTCCATTGAGTACGCGCTGATTCGCGATATTAACGATCAGGGCTGGCGTGCGGATTTGCTCGGTAAGAAGCTGGCGCAGCGCGGCCGCGGCTGGGTGCACGTGAACCCGATTCCGCTGAACCCGACCCCGGGTTCAAAGTGGACGGCATCCCGTAAGGGCGTTGAGCAGAACTTTGTTGAGCGTCTGCGTGCCCACGGTATTCCGACGACTATTCGTGATACTCGCGGTTCCGATATTGATGGTGCATGCGGTCAGCTTGCCGCTAAGGAAGACTAAGCGGCTGAGCTGTAACCGATAAACGGTGCCCCTTTCCCACGCAAGGAAGTCCTTAAGGCTTTCTCAAGAGTGGGGGAGGGGCTTCTTCTTTTTAAACCTTAAGTGCCTGATGTCATAAAAATCACGGTTGTTTTTCCATGGTCTTTGCCGTAGAGTTAACAGTTGGTTGTTTGTGCCAGTGTTAAGTGCGCCTTAAAACGCCCTAGCACCTCACCGCGGTGAGCTCACAAACAGAAGATACATTTGCCCGCCGCACCTGCGACGGGCACCGACGTTAGCGGAGGATATGGCTAAGAAAGACGGCGTCATCGAGATTGAAGGCTCTGTGGTTGAAGCTCTGCCCAACGCGATGTTCCGTGTTGAGCTGGATAACGGCCACAAGGTTCTCGCACACATCTCGGGCAAGATGCGTCAGCACTACATTCGCATCCTGCCTGAGGACCGAGTAGTAGTGGAACTGAGCCCCTACGACCTTTCCCGAGGTCGTATCGTCTACCGTTACAAGTAAACCCGAGATAAACGTCGCCCCTGGCGGCGTTTAAATCGTGTTCAAAGGGATAACGCAGTTCCCCAACGTAAGTGAGGGAACCTCTTATCTCGCCAGTAATCAAGTTGCAATCAAAAGGAATGCGATGAAGGTCAAGCCGAGCGTTAAGCCGATCTGCGATAAGTGCAAGGTGATCCGCCGTCACGGTGTGGTCATGGTGATCTGCGAAAACCCGCGCCACAAGCAGCGCCAGGGCTAATCCCTAGCAGCTGACTTCATAACCGCCCACGGGCGGAATTGTCATAGGCACCGCTCCGAAGCAACGCCAACGAGGCGCCTTCGGATACCTCCGGACTCAGAGGCCGGGGACCGGGTCAGAACAACCCGGGCAGTGATGCTATAGACCTCTGGAAAACAACAAGGAGAAGCCAGTATGGCACGTCTCGCTGGAGTTGATATTCCCCGCGAAAAGCGCGTGGAAGTTGCTCTCACTTACATCTACGGCGTGGGCAAGACCCGTGCACACGAAACCCTCGCTGCTACCGGCGTCAACCCTGACACCCGCGTCAAGGACCTGACCGACCAGGAGCTCGTGGCACTTCGTGACTTCATCGAAGGCAACTACAAGGTTGAAGGTGATCTTCGCCGCGAGGTTGCAGCTGACATCCGCCGTAAGGTTGAAATCGGTTCTTACCAGGGCCTGCGCCACCGCCGCGGCCTGCCGGTTCACGGTCAGCGCACCAAGACTAACGCACGTACCCGCAAGGGCCCGAAGCGTACCGTCGCAGGTAAGAAGAAGTAAGACACGTTGCTCTGTTGGATATCTCTATCCGACCAACGTATAAGTAAACCTTTGTAGGAGAATCAAAAATGCCTCCCAAGACTCGCGCTGCGGCAGCTCGTAAGACCAACCGCCGCAAGGTTAGCAAGAACATCGTTGCTGGTCAGGCTCACATCAAGTCGACCTTCAACAACACCATCGTCTCCATCACCGATCCCACCGGTGCAGTGATCTCCTGGTCCTCCGCTGGCGACATGGGCTTCAAGGGCTCCCGTAAGTCCACCCCCTACGCCGCACAGCTGGCTGCTGAGGCTGCTGCAAACCGCGCCAAGGAGCACGGCGTCCGCAAGGTTGACGTGTTCGTCAAGGGCCCCGGTTCCGGTCGCGAAACCGCAATCCGTTCCCTGCAGGCTGCAGGCCTCGAGGTCGGTTCGATTCAGGACGTTACCCCCGTTGCACACAACGGTTGCCGTCCCCCGAAGCGCCGCCGCGTCTAATTAGGTTCCTGACCTAATCCCTCGACGGGTACGCTCCACGGAGCTGTACCCGGAGAGTACAGACACCCGTCTGCTTCCTAAGATATGTTTTCCCCAACCTGTGGGCTCATATAGCGGAGCTCACCGAAAGGAAACAAAGTGCTTATTGCACAGCGCCCCACTCTGACTGAAGAGGTCGTAGCGCCCAACCGCTCGCGCTTCACCATCGAGCCTCTGGAGCCCGGCTTCGGCTACACCATGGGTAACTCCCTCCGCCGTACTCTGCTGTCCTCCATCCCCGGCGCCGCTGTTACCAGCGTCCGCATTGATGGTGTACTGCACGAGTTCAGCACCGTTCCCGGCGTGACCGAGGACGTCACTGAGATCATCTTGAACATCAAGAAGCTCTCCATCTCTTCTGAGAACGACGAGCCCGTCGTGGCCTACCTGCGCAAGCAGGGCGAAGGTGAACTGACCGCAGGCGACATCGAGGTTCCCGCTGGCGTGGAGATCCACAACCCGGAACTGCACCTGGCAACCCTGAACGCCTCGGCAAACTTCAACGCTGAGCTGGTTATTGAGCGCGGTCGCGGCTACGTGACTGCAGCTCAGAACAAGGTCGGCGATGGCGAGATTGGCCGTATCCCGGTTGACTCCATCTACTCCCCGGTTCTGAAGGTTACCTTCAGCGTGAACGCGACCCGTGTTGAGCAGCGCACCGACTTCGACAGCCTGACCCTGGACGTCGAAACCAAGGAAGCCATCGCACCGCGTGACGCCGTTGCTTCTGCAGGCAGCACCCTGGTCGAGCTCTTCGGCCTGGCACGTGAGCTGAACATTGCAGCTGAGGGTATCGAAGTTGGCCCGTCGCCCGCCGACGAGTCCATGGCCGCTGATCTGGCACTGCCGATCGAGGACCTGAACATGTCCGTCCGCTCCTACAACTGCCTCAAGCGCGAGGGCATCCACACCGTGGGTGAGCTCGTGACCCGCAGTGAAGCTGACCTGATGGACATCCGTAACTTCGGTGCTAAGTCCATTGACGAGGTCAAGGCAAAGCTCATCGAGCTCGGCCTGGCTCTGAAGGATTCCCCTCCCGGTTTCGAGCCTGCTGCACGCCCGCTTGATGACGAAGACGGTTCCGGCGAATAATTTCGACCGAATAGTTCACCCGGTTCCACCGGGATCAGTCAAACTTGATTCCCTAAGAGGCTCCGCTGCTGGGGCGTTAGGGAACGCAACTATGGAGATTTAACTATGCCTACTCCCACTAAGGGTCCCCGCCTCGGCGGTTCCCCGACCCACGAGCGCCACATGCTCAACAACCTGTCGGCGCAGCTGTTCCAGCACAAGCGCATCACCACCACCCTGACCAAGGCAAAGCGCCTGCGTCCGGTGGCAGAGCGCTTCATCACCTTCGGTAAGAAGGGCGACCTGGCTGCTCGCCGTCGCGTGCTGCGTTCCATCACCGACAAGTCCGTCGTGCACGAGCTCTTCACCGTTATTGCTCCGGCAATGGCAGAGCGCCCCGGTGGTTACACCCGCATCATCAAGATCGGTAACCGCAAGGGTGACAATGCTCCCATGGCTGTCATCGAGCTCGTCATGGAGCCCGTTGCAACCAAGGGTGCAGTTGCTGAGGCAACCAAGGTTGCTGAGAAGGCAGCTGAGGCTCCCAAGGCTGAAGCAGCTGAGGGCCTGCCCGCAGGTTCCCACGCACCTCTGGAGTCCGGCGAGGCTCCCGAGGGCTTCGAGGTTAAGGGTAACGCCGATTCCATGAAGTACCACGTGCCCGGTTCCCGCTGGTACTCCAGCACCAAGGCTGAAATCTGGTTCGACTCCGCTGAGTCGGCAGAGGCTGCAGGTTACGCCCCCGCAGGTGGCGCAGCAGCACAGAAGGTTTCCGAGTAATACGGATTCCAGCTGATTTAGGCTAAGCCTAAAATATGTCAATCCGCCGTCCACTATTGTGGGCGGCGGATTGGCGTATCTGCATACTTTAAGATGAAGCTGTTCCTGGGGGCAGCCAATCTTCAAGAACCTCGCCAATGTTTTCGTACACTATCACCGCTGAAAGGCACACCAATGCAGAATACTACTGCTGTAGAGAATCACGAAGAGCAGCTCTTCATT
>CALGXU010000409.1 GCA_937935205.1 uncultured Rothia sp. | reverse complement strand
GCAGGTACATAAGTACGATGTAGTGATCGTCGGCGCCGGCGGTGCCGGTATGCGTGCCGCTATTGAGGCAGGCCAGCGAGTCCGCACCGCGGTTTTGACCAAGCTTTACCCGACCCGTTCCCACACCGGTGCGGCGCAGGGCGGTATGTGTGCCGCTCTGGCCAACGTCGAGGAGGACAACTGGGAGTGGCACACCTTTGACACCGTCAAGGGTGGCGACTACCTGGTCGACCAGGACGCAGCAGAAATCATGGCTAAGGAAGCTATTGACGCTGTGCTCGACCTGGAAAAGATGGGTCTTCCCTTCAACCGAACCCCCGAAGGCCGCATCGACCAGCGCCGCTTCGGCGGTCACACCCGTGACCACGGTAAGGCTGCTGTGCGCCGCGCATGCTACGCAGCTGACCGTACCGGCCACATGATTCTGCAGACCCTCTACCAGAACTGCGTTCGCCACAACGTGGAGTTCTACAACGAGTTCTACGTGCTCGACCTGATTCTGGTCAAGGACGAAGAGGGCAAGCCCCGCCCCGCCGGCGTCGTCTCCTACGACCTGGCAACCGGCGAGGTCCACGTCTTCCAGGCTAAGTCCGTGATCTTCGCATCCGGCGGCTGTGGCAAGATCTTCAAGACCACCTCCAACGCACACACCCTCACCGGTGACGGCATGGCTATCGCACTGCGTGCGGGCCTGCCCCTGGAGGACATGGAATTCGTTCAGTTCCACCCGACCGGTCTGGCTGGCCTGGGCATTCTCGTTACCGAGGGTGCTCGTGGTGAAGGCGGTATTCTCCGTAACGCTGACGGTGAGCGCTTCATGGAGCGCTACGCACCCACCATTAAGGACCTCGCACCCCGCGATATCGTGGCACGTGCAATGGCAAACGAGGTGCGCGAAGGCCGCGGCTGCGGTCCCCACAAGGACTACGTGCTGCTGGACCTGACCCACCTGGAGCCCTCCCACATCGACGAGAAGCTGCCCGATATTACCGAGTTCGCTCGTACCTACCTGGCAGTGGAACCGCACCACCAGCCCATCCCGGTGTTCCCCACCGCGCACTACGCAATGGGCGGTATCCCCACCAACAACGAGACCGAGGTCTACCGCAACAGCGAAGAGACCATCCCCGGCCTCTACGCAGCTGGTGAGGTTGCTTGTGTGTCCGTCCACGGTGCAAACCGTCTGGGCACCAACTCCCTGCTGGACATCAACGTGTTCGGTAAGCGTGCAGGCCGCAAGGCTGCAGAGTACGCAGCATCCGCTGAGTTCGTACCGGTTCCGGACGACGCGGCAGATCGCGTGCTGAACATGCTCAACGGCATCCTCGAAGGCAAGGGCACCGAGAAGGTCGGCGCTATCCGCGCAGACCTGCAGAAGGCTATGGAAGCTGACATGCAGGTGTTCCGTACCGACGAGACCATCCGCGCAGCACTGGCAACCATCGCTGAGCTGGAAGAGCGTTACAAGAACATCTCCATCCAAGACAAGGGCAAGCGCTTCAACCTCGACCTGCTTGAGGCTGTTGAGCTCGGCTTCCTGATTGAGCTGGCAAAGGTCATGTCCGTCGGCGCGCTGCACCGTAAGGAATCCCGCGGCGGTCACTACCGCGAGGACTTCCCCAAGCGTGACGACGTCAACTTCATGAAGCACTCGATGGTCTACCTCGACCCCGAATCCGAGTTTGAGGGTGTCAAGGGCCTGCGATTCGAAACCAAGCCCGTTGTCTACACCCGCTACGAGCCGAAGGAGCGTAAGTACTAAAATGGCTGAAAACGAACTCCCCGAACCGGAATCCGTCAAGCTGTTTGAGGGTATGACCGGCGGCGACTCCGACTCCATCCCCACCTACGATGTGGTCATCAAGATTCGTCGCTACAACCCGGAAGTTTCCTCCGAGGCCTACTGGGATGAATTCCCGCTGACCATGTACCGCACCGACCGCGTGCTCGATGCTCTGCACAAGATTAAGTGGGAAGTAGACGGTTCCGTCTCCTTCCGCCGTTCTTGTGCACACGGCATCTGCGGCTCGGACGCAATGCGCATCAACGGTCGTAACCGCCTGGCTTGCAAGACCCTGCTGAAGGACCTTGACCTGTCCAAGCCGATTACCGTTGAGCCCATCAAGGGTCTGCCCTGCGAGAAGGACCTCATCGTTGACATGGAGCCCTTCTTCCAGGCATACCGCGAAATCATGCCGTTCTTCATCAACGATTCGAACGAGCCTGAGCGTGAGCGCCTGCAGACCATTGAGGACCGTGCACGTTTCGATGACACCACCAAGTGCATCCTCTGTGCAGCATGTACCTCGTCCTGCCCGGTCTTCTGGACCGACGGTCAGTACTTCGGCCCCTCCGCTATCGTGAACGCACACCGCTTCATCTTCGACTCGCGCGATGATGCAGGCGACCTGCGTCTGGAAATCCTCAACGACAAGGAAGGCGTATGGCGTTGCCGTACCACCTTCAACTGCACCGAGGCTTGCCCCCGCGGCATCCAGATTACCAAGGCTATTGCCGAGGTGAAGCAGGCAATCCTGAGCCGCTCGCTCTAATCTGAGCACGCGGTATCAGCTGATACAGCATTGACGATTCAAGCCGTCACCCACACCGGGTGGCGGCTTGAATTGTTTGACAGAAAAAGGCTGACGGAAATGGTGGAGCAGAGCATTTTCGCAGGATCCAGCGTGCACAAAAACTCTTCACAATCTGTCATAAAGTCATAGATATTCTCGAGGGCCGTCAGAAAGGGGGAGTAGGTAGGTAAACCTCGGTGTGCGGCGTTATTCTACTGTGTATGGTTTTCGCTAATTCTCGCTACGATTTGTCCACCCCCGTCTTTGACGACTGGGTGGAGCGCATGATGGGTACCCTCGTGCAGTTCCGCCGCGAAGTGCACGCTAACCCGGAGCTTTCCTTCCGTGAGGTGGTGACCACTGAGCGCCTCATGAATCGATTGCGAGAAGCCGGCATGAACCCCGTCGCTTGCGAAGGTACCGGCTGCTACGTCGATATTGGAAGCGGCCCCTTTGCCGTGGCTCTGCGCGCCGATATTGACGCTCTGCCCATTGTTGAGCAGACCGACCTGCCCTACGCATCCACCGTGCCCGGTGTGATGCACGCCTGCGGCCACGATATTCACCAGACCGTCATGCTCGGTGTGGCGCTGGCGCTGCACGAGCTGAACGAGAAGACCCCGCTGGGTCGTAGCGTCCGTATTCTTTTCCAGCCCGCTGAGGAGCAGCTACCCGGCGGTGCGGTGCAGATGATTTCGCAGGGTCTGCTCAAGGACATTCCGCGTGCTTTTGCCCTGCACTGCGACCCGAAGGTGGACCTGGGTCAGATTGGTACCCGCATCGGTGCGATTACCAGCGCATCCGATACCGTGAAGATTCACCTGAGCGGTCACGGCGGCCACACTTCCCGCCCGCACCTGACCGAAGACCTCATCTACGCGATGAGCCAGATTGCTGTGCAGGTTCCCGCCGTGCTGACCCGCCGTACCGACGTGCGTTCGGGCGTGCTGGTTGCCTGGGGCCAGGTCAGCGCCGGCGTTGCCCCCAACGCTATTCCCGCCGAGGGCTACCTGGCGGGCACCATGCGTTGCCTGGACGTTGAAGTGTGGCGCCAGGCAGGCAACCTGCTGGACGAAGTGATTGAGCAGGTCGCCGTACCCTTCGGAGTGAAGGCGCGCGTGGAGCACATCCGCGGCGTGCCTCCGGTCGTGAACACCGACCTGGAAACCACCATGCTTGAGAACGCAGCCCGTGCCGAGCTGGGTGAGGACTCCATCGTGCTGGTCGAGCAATCCATGGGCGGCGAAGACTTCGCGTGGATGCTGCAGGAAGTTCCGGGCTCCATGTTCCGTCTGGGCACCCGCGCCCCCGGTGACCCCACCTACGATCTGCATCAGGGTGATTACGCCCCGAATGAGCAGGCGATTGGCATTGGTATTCGCGTCATGGCGGCAACTGCTCTGCGTGCTGTCCGTTTTGAGCTGGCGAAGGCTGCGAAGGCGGCGAACCCCATCCGCGATGAGGCCCGCTAGAGAGCTTCTCGAAAGCTTATAAGCCAGGCTTGAAAGTACGACTGTATAGCCGCATCAAGCCTTGACAACTGTACAAGTTTCACCCCGTTACCTCTCACCGAGTAGCGGGGTGAAACTCTATGCACGCGATAGAATTAAAAGGATTATGAGGACATTTGCGTCATGTTCCGGACCCCGTGCCCACACACCTGCGGGGGATGAAGGAGATGGCGCATCATCACACGGCGCACGCCGGAGGAGGACACCCAATGAGCTTCTTTGGAATCGGCAAGAAGAAGTTGGATGAACAGTCGCGCGAAGAACAGAGCGCCGAAACTGCTAAGGTCCAGAAGGAGCAGGCAGGCGAAGACGCCCCCAAGAGCGCACGACTGAGCGAAAAGATTATGGAACAGCAGCAGTGGGAGGATTCCCTGCGCCGTTTTGTGAAGTCTGAAAGCGCACGCCAGCAGAACCAGGACGAAGAGCAGAACGAAGAGCACCGCGCTGTTGAGGACCTCAAGCGTGCCCTCCTGCACGGCGATGAGAAGGTTGAAGAATCTTCCGCTGCCGATGAGCTGACTGAGGAACAGGTTGAGGAGCAGGAGCGTCGTAGCCTGCTGGCTACGCTTGGTGCTTTCCCCCAGGAATCTGAGGAGCCTGTTGAGGTTGAGCAGGTAGCTGAGGGTCAGGACATTGAAGAAGACGTAGCCTCGGTTGCTGAGGCGCCCAAGCCTGCTACCCCCGCGTTCCTGCGTGATGACGAAGAGGCTGGGGGCGTATCTGTCGAGGCTGAGGAAGCCCCGGCTGATGTTGAGGAGTCGAAGGACGCTGCAGAGGATGCACGTTCCCAGTTTGAGGAGCACCTGCGTGCTCTGCGCGCCCAGAAGTCTGAAGATGAAGCTGGCGAAGAAGCTGAGGCGACTGCACCTGCCGCAGTTGAGGTAGTCGAAGAAAAGTCTGAGAACGCTCATTCTGTATCTGAGGCTGCATCCGCAGATGCGGAGGAAACTCTTAGCGTTGACGACATGAAGGCAGCCCGTACCCGTGCCACCGTGACCGAGGCGCAGAACGCAAGTCTGGACGACCTGGCGGCAGCCTACGCGGCACGCCTGGGCATCACCCTCGACAGCGAAGAGGAGACCTTCGGCGAGGTTGCATCCGGCGAGGTCATCGCTGAGGAAACTGCTGCTGACGAGGCAACTATTGAGGCACCTGAGCCTGCTGAAGTTGCTGAATCTGTTGAGGACACTGAGGCGTCTGAGGTATCCGCAACTGTTGCAGAGGCTGCTGAAGACTTCGAAGCCGAAGAGACCGTTGACCTTACCGCAGGCGCAGAAGAATCTGCAGAACCTGCCGCCGCTGTTGAGGAAGAGCCGATTGAGGCTGTCGTTGAGGCACCCGAACTGCTGGCATCTGAACTTACTGAGGAAGAAAACGCTGTCTCTGATGAGACCGAGCTGCTCTCCGCTGTATCCGTTGAGGAGAAGCACGAGGAGAAGCACGAAGCGTCCGTCTCTGAGCCGCTCGAGGCTGAGGACTTCGACGCCGAAGAAGAGAACACCGCAGAGCTGATCTTCGACGCCTCCGCGGTGGAAGAGCCCGCTGTTGAGGAAAGCACTGCGGAAGAACCTGCTACCAAGATTGAGGACTCTGGGCTTGAGGACTCCGCGGCTGAAGCTACTGCTTCTGAGGAAGACGAGCCCGCCAAGAGCTCCTCTGCAACTCCTGCGCTTGCCGCTACCGCCGCCCCCGTAGTTGCTGTAGCTGCC
>CALGXU010000408.1 GCA_937935205.1 uncultured Rothia sp. | reverse complement strand
GTGAGGCGAAGAACCAGGTGCGCGCGGCGCATCGTGAGTGGGTGCAGGCTCAGGAGATTATCTCAAAGAACATGGCGCACGTGTGGAAGGATGATCAGCCGGACACAATTCTTGATTTGGCGAAGGACGCCTCACGACAGGCGGCGGCGAAGCTTCGCGGCCTGCGCGTCGGCAAGCAGGAGCAGGCTCGGGAGGAATACCAGAAGGCTCAGGATGAGGTGCGCGTGCAGGAGAAAATCTACGCCGAACTGAGCCAGCAACCCCTCCCCGCGGGACGTAAGGTGCTGGAGTTGAGTAGGGTTGATTCCAGCCAGGTTTCACGTGAAACATTTACTGTTCAGCAACCCGTCGAGATTGATTCTCTGTATTTTTCACCCGCCAAGGCTACTAACGAGAGTCGGCAGGGAACCCCGGCGGAGCACCCCGAACACCTGATTCTCAGCGGTCCCGAACACCTGCGCATCACCGGCGCAAACGGTAGCGGTAAGACCACCCTCCTTGAAGCAATTGCCCACGCAAAAGACCCGGAGTACCGCTCCCCCGTGCAGCCCGCCTACCGCGTCGGCTATTGCATCGAGGGAGCCTACATTCCCCAGCGCATCACCCTCGACCCGCAGCTCACTCTCCTGCAGAGCGTGCAGCGGGCTAACCCCGGGGTGAGCGAACAGCATCTGCGTGACCAGTTGGCGCGGCTGCTTTTCCGTCGCGAGAGCGTACACCATAAGACCGGTGAACTCTCCGGCGGTGAGCGTTTCCGTGCCGCAGTGGCGCAGGTGCTTCTGGCAGATCCGGTGCCACAGCTGCTCATGCTGGATGAGCCGACGAACAACCTCGATATTTCCTCGGTGGATTGGCTGGTGCAGGCGCTCGAAGCCTATACCGGCGCACTCATCGTGGTGAGCCATGATGAGGATTTCTGCCGCCGCATCCGCATCGACCGCACGCTCGCGCTCTAGGCCGGACAGCGCCTCGAACCGGCAACCCGGGGCTTAACGAACGGGTGCCCGGCACCTCCGAATATGGAGGCGCCGGGCACCCGTTTCGGTTATTCCGCCGCGGCTACGTCACCGCGTCGGCGAAAACCTTAGATTAGAGGACCAGGCCCTTAGTCTGGGACACTGCGCGCTCGAAGCGAGCCTGAACGTCTGCCCAGTTCACAATGTTCCAGAATGCCTTGACGTAGTCGCCCTTGACGTTCTGGTAGTCCAGGTAGAATGCGTGCTCCCACATATCCAGCTGCAGAACGGGGATCAGCGCAACGGAGATGTTGCCCTGCTGATCGTAGAGCTGCTCGATGATGAGGCGCTTGCCAACGGTGTCCCATGCGAGGATTGCCCAGCCGGAGCCCTGAATGGTCAGTGCAACGTTGGTGAAGTGCTCACGGAACTTGTCGAAGGAGCCGAAGAACTCGTCGATTGCTGCTGCCAGCTCGCCGGTGGGCTTGTCGCCACCCTCGGGGGACAGGTTGTTCCAGAAGATGGAGTGGTTGGTGTGGCCACCCAGGTTGAATGCCAGGTCCTTGGAGAGCTTGGAGACGTTGCCGTATGCACCGTTCTCGCGTGCCTCTTCGAGCTGCTCGAGAGCTGCGTTAGCGCCTGCAACGTATGCTGCGTGGTGCTTGTCGTGGTGCAGCTCCATGATCTTTGCGGAGATGTGGGGCTCGAGCGCCGCGTAGTCGTAGGGGAGCTCGGGGAGAGTGTACTTTTCAGCCATGATGATGCCTTTCATTAGAAAACTTGGCTTGTATTAAAGATTACCAGCGTAGCGTTTACTTTACCTTTCATGAATTGGGGAGCGTCACATGTGCGCACCAATCCGCACGAGCCTGTGGATTTTAGGTGGCAGCTTTTCCCCACACCTGTGGATAACCCTGTGTATCAACAGGCTTTTCAAACTCGACACCCTATTCTGCCTTGAAATAACGGGGTATGCACTCATGTGAATAACAGTGCTGTAAGTTCTCCACACTGTGGATAACCCCTGTGGATAACACCCTATTTTGGGGATGCGCGGGGGATAAACTGCAGAATTTTCACACTCACTCGAGGCGTTTTTCCTTCTACTAGCCGAAACATTGGGCGCCGGCAGGGACGCCGAGCCCCCTTAAACGCCGCTTAGCGCCGGAGGCGGTGGATTAAGTGCACAGGATTATCCACAGGTGTGGAAACTTTGGTGTTCCGCGGATTTAAAGGTGAAAAGCTCTTCTGTTTAAGAACTGACCCTCGGTTTTAACGGCCGTGAAAGCCTGTAATTACAAGAATTTTTCTGTAGAGCTCTTAAAGTGCATCCGCGGTGAGCCTCGACTCTGCTCCACCAAATCACATGCGTGTAAGTTCTCCACACTGTGGATAACCCCTGTGGATAACGCTCCCGGCACAATACGGCGCAGCAATACCGCAGGTACACAGCGCGGCTCCGCATCACGACCACAGCGTGTAGCCGCGCCGTGTAGCTGCACCATGCAACCACACAGCGCAGGTGTTTGCGCCTCTTCGTATGCCCCCCCTCCCTGGCCCATACAGAACTCTTACCGGTACCAATACGAGGGCAAAGAAAAAGAGCACCCGATCATTGGATGCTCTTATGAGTGAGTTGATAGACATTCGAGTTAAAAAGATACGGTACGGAATGCAGCCCAACCACGAACTGCATCCGCACCGCACATCCGTCGGTAGAAATACGAGTTACTCGTACACCGACGACAATCACCGATAAATAGAGAGTCGAACCTATCGAAGCGAGCTTCCGGTCTCGCCTCGGAGGCTTCCTTCGACCCCGTTATGTAATTAGTGTACACGGTTTCATTACGGTTGCAAAGCCAAAACCGAGATTTTTTTAAAATTTTTGTTATCGTTTCGTTATTTTTCACCTCTGGCAACCTCTTTGCACCCCTCAGAATTTTCACCCGCACCCCTAAAAACCTTGATATTCCGCGGAATTTGGATTGATGCACGAATATGCTTCCTGGTACGTTCTCATCTATACTTGTACCGGAAATCTTTTTAAACATGTTGCGCATCACATACCTATCCAAGGTTTTTGCACTCACTGCGTATAAAAAGATGGCTCTAGCACCCTCCAAAAAATTAGCACCAAAGTGTCAATCATTACTTGACCGTACCAATTTCGGGTCACCTCGTAAGACCTTTCGCTACAATGGGTGCCAACACACCGCATCTCCCCTTAAATAAAGGGAGTTCCATATCCGATAAAAGAGGAACCAATCCCGTGTCCACACCAACCACGCCTGCGCAGCGGTCTGACAATACCGCACACAGCGAATCCGTCCAGTGGCTTTCGCCGCAGGAGCGAGAAGGCTGGCTCTTTATCAGCTCCATCATTTTCAGCCTCACCCGCAAACTGGAAAACCAGTTGCAGACCGAAGCCGGTATTAGCTTCGTTGAATACATGGTGCTCGCGATGCTCTCCGAGTCTAGGGATCATTCCCTCACCATGACCGAGCTGGCAATTACCACCAACACCCTACCCGCACGTCTCTCCCGCGTCGTGGCACGCCTTGAGAAGGACGGATACGTCCGCCGCTCCCTCAGCGCCGAAGACCGCCGAGTCAGCATCTGCCACCTGCTCCCCGCAGGCGAGCAGAAGGTGCAGGAGGTCGCACCCGGCCACGTGAACGAAGTACGCCGCCAGATTTTCGACCACCTCACGACCGAGCAGGTTGAGCACCTCGCAGAAATCGGCGAGGCAGTCCTGGGCAACACCCCCTCAAACGTCATCTCCATTGATGCACTCAAGCGCGGAGAATACCCCGCACAATAACAATAACCTCCTCCACCTCGGGTGAGAGTTGAGAGAATCAGAGATAAGGCACATTCCCCACCGGGAACGTGCCTTATCTCTTTAACGGGTTTCTTTAACAGTCCCTAACAGCCCCTTGCAGCCGCGAGCGCTACGGTACATGTGAGCCCAAAACTGCCTCAAGTATCCCCAGCCACCGCCACATGCGAAGAATTTTAAAAAAATTTTTACGCCTCGAATACCTCTCAGGGACGCCGGATGACCGGCTGTCGAGCACAAGCCGCCTCGTGACAATGCGTGGGAGGTTGAGGTATCTAGTGCCTCCCTCAACCGCGAAATCTCAAGGAAACACACCCAATACCACCCATCCCAAAGGTGGTATTCAGGTCACCCACACTAAGGGTAATGGTGACAATATGTCAGGGGTACCTCATCTTCCCCACCGATTAGCCTTTTCTCTCTGTACACGCACCACAGCACCCCGTACGATAAATACCAACAGGTTGCACCGCGCCATCCCGGCGCCCAAAAGCAACCACCGTATAAGGAGAAACCATATGTCTAAGTCTTTCTACGACCTTCTGAACGAGCAGATCGGCCACGAGTTCGCAGCATCCCACCAGTACCTGTCCATGGCTATCTGGCTTGACGGTGAGGACCTGCCCCAGCTGGCTAAGTTCTTCTACCAGCAGTCCCTCGAAGAGCGCGAGCACGCACTCATGATGGTTCAGTACAAGCTGGACCGCGGCCACAAGGTCGAGATCCCCGCTGTTCCCGCCGTCAAGAACGACTTCGAGAACGTTCAGGAAATCGTTGACATGTCCCTGGCACAGGAGAAGGTCGTCACCGGTCAGATCGAGGCACTGTTCTCTGCAGCACGCGCTGAGAACTACGCACTGGGCGAGCAGTTCATCCTCTGGTTCCTGAAGGAGCAGGTTGAGGAAGTTGCAACCATGGAGACCCTGGTGACCATCGTGAAGCGCGCAAACGGCAACCTCTTCGACCTGGAGAACTACGTTGCACGCGAGCTGGCACACGACCACGGCCAGGAGTCCGGCGCACCCGCTATCGCAGGCGCATAATCTCCCATTCGCGCGACTAGAGCACTAGTTGAACACGCAGAATATCTGCGAAATATTAAACGTTCCGCCCTTCCCACGCACCGTGGGGAGGGCGGAACGTTTATGTATATAAACCACGAAAAACCATTGCAACGCACCGTCCAGGAGCTAAAAGCCGCCAGCGGGTACTCGAATACTCATACAGTGCAGAGTAAACTTAAAAGCCTTAGATGCCGCAGAATACCGCGGCAGAAAGAGGAGAGAATGACTCACACCAACCCAGATACCCTCAGCCGCGGCTCCTATAGCAACTCACGCCGCGTAGCCGACATTCTGCGTGCAGAATCAGTCGGCGGTACCGTGCTTCTGATCGCGACGGTGCTGGCAGTAGTACTCGCCAACACCCCTGCCTCCACCCTCTACTTTGGTCTGCGAGACACCGTTGTTGGCCCGGTCATCCCCGGCTTCAACCACCTGCAGATGAGCATCGGTACCTGGGCAGCAGACGGTCTGCTCGTCGTTTTCTTCTTCCTCACCGGCCTGGAGCTGAAGAAGGAATTCGTGATCGGTGACCTCAAGTCGCCGTCCACCGCTATTGTGCCGATTGCGGCTGCCTTCGGTGGCGTGGCAGTGCCCGCAATTATCTACACGGCCATTAACTTTGGCAGCCCCACCGCCCTGCACGGTTGGGCTATCCCCACCGCAACCGATATTGCGTTTGCGGTGTCTGTTCTCGCCGCTGTGGGCACTTTCCTCCCCTCGGCGATGCGTGTCTTCCTGCTGACCCTGGCTGTGGTCGACGACCTGATCGCAATCTGCATTATCGCGATCTTCTACACCAATAACTTCCACGGCGAGTACCTGCTCTTTGCGCTCATCCCCCTCGCCCTTTTCGCGTTCATCGCCTACCGCGGTGAGACCATGCTGCATCTGAAGCCTCTCGCCGCATGGGTTCTGCTGCTGCCCCTGAGAT
>CALGXU010000407.1 GCA_937935205.1 uncultured Rothia sp. | reverse complement strand
CACATTCGTAGCATCCGCAGAAAGCTGCAGGCGGTTCGCGTCCTGGCTCCACGGCTCAGTCGGCACCGTCGCAAACACAACATTCGACAGGTCCACGCCACCAAGAGTCGCACCAACACCCACCAGAGTGCTGATATTAGCCAGGTTCTTATCCACCGTCACGTTCTGAGTAATCGCCTCAGAAATGTTAATCAGACGGCCCGGATTCGACAGGGTACCCTCGCTCTTCACCTTACGCAGCAGCGAAGACAAGAAGCCCTGCTGAGCCTGAATACGACCAATATCGGAACCATCCGAGAAGCCGTGGCGGCTACGCAAGAACGCAAGAGCCTGCTCACCCTCAACAGTAGAAGTACCCGCAGGAAGCTTCAGGCCACTGTACTCGTCATCAATCGGAGCGTCCACACACACCTGAACGCCGCCAACGACCTTCGACAGCTCCTTCACAGCGTTAAAGTCCACCAACATGAAGTGGTCAATATTCACACCGGTCAGCTTGCTAATGGTCGCCACAGTACAACCGGCACCACCGCGAGACAGAGACTCGTTAATCTGAACGTTCTCCTCAGCCGGGTACACGGTGCCGGTCTCAGGGTCAGTACACTGCGGCACATCAACCATCAGGTCACGCGGGAACGACAGCACGCTCACGTTCTTACGGTCCTTGCTGATCTGCAGCAGCATCATCACGTCCGCGCGAGCCTCAGAATTGCGGTCATCCTCATCACCGTACGCACCGTTATTACCCTTACGGGTATCGGAGCCAATCACGAGAATGTCCAAGGCGCCGTTCTCCAGGCCATCCTTGTAATTGCTGATGTTCAGCTCCTGAGTATGCAGATTATTGCGCATACGCAGAGCCAACACGCCACCAAAGCCAACAACAATGACGAGCATGCAAGCAGTAAGCAGAGCAATCCACTTATTGCGGTTTGAAGTCATGACCGTCGTGCGCATATGACGACCGGTGCTTCGTAAACGAGGTGCCTGGGGCATACCTTTTCTCTTTCTGCCGGTGAGCAAGTGCTTTCTCAGAGTAACACTCTTCCCTATGAGCGCCGAATGAGAGTGAAAAGTTTCACCCGGAGGCATGCACATATTTCTGCAAGCCACCGGGCGAAAACTAAGGATGCGCGACCGCCCCAAGGACAAACCCCTCAGGGCGATGCGCTCAGGAAAGCTACTAGAATCCCAGGCGGTTCAACGCACGCGCGTCAGACTGCCATTCCTTCGCAACCTTCACATGAATATTCAAATAAATGCGGGTACCGAGCATTGCCTCAATCTGCTCACGAGCCTTCGTACCAATCTTGCGCAGATTCGAGCCGCCCTTACCGATAATGATGTACTTCTGCGACTCACGCTCCACATACAGGTTCACGTGCACATCCAGCAGCGGGTTATCCGCCGGGCGGCCCTCACGGAACTCCATCTCCTCAACCGTCACAGCAATCGAGTGGGGCAGCTCCTCGCGCGCACCCTCCAGGGCGGCCTCACGCACCAGCTCCGCGATGAGGGTTGCCTCCGGCTCATCGGTCAGCTCACCATCCGGGTACAGCGGCGGCGACAGCGGAGTGTACTGCGCCAGCAGGTCAGCAACCGCATCCACCTGGAAATGCTTCACAGCAGACACCGGGATAATCGCAGCCCAGCCGCCCTTACCGTCAACCGGCATCGGCTCAGCAACCTCACCGGCACGGCGCTTAGCCGCAGGACCCGAACCCTTCGCGAAAGGCACAGCATCATTCTTGCCGCCCTTACCCTTGGGGCCCTTACCCTTCTGCTTCGCACGATGCGCGGCGCGCTTAGCACGAGCCGCACGCTCAGCGCTCATGACCTCCTCGCCGAGCGCCTCAACAGCCAGCAGCTGCTCACGCAGCTCCTCAGAGTTCACCGTGTCAGCCTTCGTCACAATAGCAACCACCGGCTTATTGCTCGACGCCACCAGCTGCGAAGCGATGTAACGGTCACCCGGACCGATCTTCTCATTCGCCGGAATGCAGAAGCCCAGCACATCCACCTGCGACAGGGTGCTTGCCACCAGATCGTTCAGACGCTCACCCAGCAGAGTGCGGGGGCGGTGAATACCCGGGGTGTCCACCAGAATCAGCTGGTACTCGTCCTTGTGCACAATACCGCGAATCGTGTGGCGGGTCGTCTGCGGACGGTTCGAGGTGATAGCCACCTTCTGACCGACCATAGCGTTCGTCAAAGTAGACTTACCCGCATTCGGGCGGCCCACCAGCGACGCGAAACCCGAACGGAAATCCTTCGGGTAGGTCGGCAGCGGGGTGCTCAAGTCCAGCATGCTCAAATCGAGCGGGGTGTACTCCTGGTCCATGTGTTTCTCCTTATCAAATCCCGGGGTCAAATCCCGGGCGGGGTGTATGGGGTGCCAGCCTCATCTGCCTGCGCCTTTTCGGGGCGGGACGGCCGGCTCGAAGTGTGTTAGGGAAAATGCGGCGTCTAGGCTCGGTATCTAGCGGATGCAGTGCTTACCGGTGGTGTTTACCGGTGGTCGGGGCACCCTCTGCAGTATCTGCCGGAAGATCCGGATGCGCGTGCGGCTCAGCCACAGCGGGCGGCTCGGTATCCACGGTGAGAATGTCAGCAGCCTCAGAGTTCAGGGAACGAGGCTCCGGTGAACTAGACTCCGGTGAACTAAACTCCGAAGATTCCGGGGAACCTTCAGCGCTCTGCTGCTCATCACGAGGCGGCTCATACCACGCCTGCAGCATATCCACCTGGTGGCGGCGGCCCGACGAACCAATCGCACGAATATGAATGCCGTCAATCTCAATTTCAGAACCAACAATCGGCACCATACCCAGATGCTTAGCGAGCAGACCGCCCACCGTATCAACATCTTCATCGTCGAGCTCACGACCGAAAATCTCGCCCAGCTCATCAATACCCAGACGGGCAGAGAGACGGAACGTGCCGTCATCGTTCAGCGTGTACTCGGGGCGCTCGTGGTCGTACTCGTCAGAGATATCGCCGACCAGCTCCTCAATCAGGTCCTCCAGAGTAACCAGACCGGCGGTTCCGCCGTACTCATCAACCACAATCGCCACGTGCGTGGACTCGCGCTGCATCTCACGTAGCAGGTCCATAGCGCGCTTCGACTCGGGCTCAAAACGAGCCGGACGCATCAGCTCAACCACGGTCG
>CALGXU010000406.1 GCA_937935205.1 uncultured Rothia sp. | reverse complement strand
TCAGCGAGATGAACGACAGGTCCGAGACCGTCAGCTCAACCTGTCCGCCAATATCTTCGGGCTTCAGGTAACGAACATTGAGGCCTTCGTACACGCCAACTCGGGGATCTTCGCGCAACGCGTCCACGAGCTGTCCGTGCCCCACGTCCACGGCCGCCACATGCCGGGCCCCTCGACGAAGTAGCACGTCGGTAAAGCCTCCGGTGGATGCTCCCGCGTCCAGGCAGCGCTTGCCCTCCACCTTGATCTCGGGGAACGCGTCGAGGGCACCGGCGAGCTTGTGGCCTGCGCGGCTGACGTATTCGGTCAGCTCGCTCTGGCGTACGTAAAGGGTATCCTCCGGGCCCACGAGCATGGACGCTTTGCGTGCAACCTTGCCGTTGACTTGCACGTCCCCTGCCGCGATGAGTTTTGCGGCGAGGGTTCGGGAGCTCACGAATCCGGCTTCGACCAGGTATTTATCGAGGCGCACGGTATCCTTGTCTTCTTTCTGTCGTCGTCTGGTGACGGGTTATCTAGTGCCGGTGAACCCCCAGAGCATTGCTGTTCTGAGGGTTCACCGCCACGAGCTAGGAGAGGTTTTCGAGGTCCTTCTCCAGTTGCTCACTCATCGTTTCGAGGCGCTTGACGCGCTCTACAGGGTCCATGGCGAGGGTCACCGCCAGCTGGCGCTCGAATTCTGCGTCAAGCTCAGCGTTTTCCTCTGCCGTGCTGTTAGTATCCGGTTCTTTAGGCACCGGGGATCCCCTGGATGTTGGGGCGTGCGCCCTGTTCGGGGTTCGCTGCCCACCATGCAGCGCAGGCTACGCGCCACGCTTCGGCTTCGCTCTCGCTGCCCGCGAATGCTTCGGCATCTTCAATCTCGGGGCCGGTCAGGCTTAGGTTTTCACCGCGAACGCGTGCCTGCCAGGTGGGGCCGGTTGCGATGACTTCGTAGCCTTCGTAGAGCACCTCAATTTCGGGGTAGGGTGCGAAGAAGTCCTCGAGGGTGCGAAGAATATAGGTCGGACGCTGGTTCGGCACGGCCTCGATGACGTCCTGGTAGGTCTGTACTCCGGTGAGGACGAGTGCGCCGTCCATCTTTGCGTTGTTGGCGCCGAGAATGTCGGTGTCCAGGCGGTCGCCCACGATGACGGGGCGGCTGGAGTTCACTGCCTGCGCTGCGGTGTGGAAGATGGGCGCTTCGGGCTTGCCCGCGACGAGCGGGGTACGGCGCGAGGCAGTTGCTACGGCAGCAACAAGGGTTCCGTTACCGGGTGCCTGGCCTCGTTCCTTGGGGATGGTCTGGTCGGTATTGGTTGCAATCCACAGTACATCGGGGTTTGCGAGGGTGTAGGCGGCTTCCGCGAGGTCTTCCCAGCCAATCTTGGGGTCGAATCCCTGGATGACGGCTACGGGGCCTTCTTCTTCCTTGCGGACGGTTTCGAGGCCTACTGCACGAACGCAGTCGGCAAGTGCTTCGGTACCGGTGATGAGTACTTTGGAGCCTGCGGGTACATGCTGTGCGAGTAGCGCGGCGCCTGCCTGTGCGGAGCTGACGACTCGTTCTGCTCGGGTGTGCACACCCAGTTCACGCAGGTGCTCTGCTACGGATTCTACGGAGCGCGATGCGTTGTTGGTGACGAAGATGACCGGTACGTTGAGTTCTTCTTCGGCGCGGTTGAGCGCTTCGGGTGCACCTTCGATGGCGAAAGGGCCTGCGTAGACTACGCCGTCCAGATCGGAGAGGAGGGCATCGTAGCGGGATAGGAGTGCGTTCGTGGTCATAGAGTGTTCCTCTCGGGGTCTCTGGCGGTTGTCGCTATTAATCGTACCTGTTAGACACTCTAGCGTTGGTGCCGTCGGGCAACTTCGAGCGATTATATGGAAAACCGCTGGACGCTCTCTCCTGCTTGGGTGTGGCGTCCAGCGGTTTCACGCTGACATGTAGGTCAAGTATTTAGAATTCTTAGATTCTCTGCAGTCTTATTCTGCGGAGGATTCTTCTGCTTCTTCAGTCTTGGGTGCTTCGGTCTTCTCGTCCTCAGCTGCCTCTTCCTGAGCTTCGTTTGCTTCCTCTTCTGCGGAAGCTTCAGCAGTCTCTTCCGCTTCGTCTGCAGTCTCAGTGAGTTCTACGGACTTCTCTTCCTGTTCGAAGAGGCCTGCTTCACCGAAGATGTCGAAGATTTCGGGTTCTGCGAAGTTGCCCTGGCCCAGTGCTGCTTCTGCCATGAAGGCGAGGCGTGCCCAGCGTTCTGCTTCCTGGTTGCGGCCTGCGTTAGCCAGCGCGTCGGAGTATGCGCTGAACAGGCGGGGGCTGTACTCGAAGGCGCGCTTGGGGTTCAGCTGAGGAATCTGCAGTGCTACGACAGCCTCAGACTTCTTGCCCTGATCGCTGAGGATACCGGATTCAACGATGGCGAGCTCTACGCGCACGTTGGCGGGCAGTTCTTCCTTCTTGAATTCTGCAATCATTTCCATTGCCTTGGGCAGGCGGCCGAGTGCACGTTCGCAGTCCACCAGCAGTGCCAGGTGGTCTACGGAGCCGCTAATACGGCGGTGGGTGCGCAGTTCGCGCAGTGCCAGTTCGAAGTCTTCTGCTACGTATGCGGCGACGCCAACGGCTTCGCGTACTGCGGCAATACGGCCCGCGCTGCGGGATGCGGCAACGGCGTGTTCCAGCGCGAATTCGGGGTCGATGTCGAGGTAGCGACCTGCCATGGCGAGGTGCTTTGCGACGGTTTCTGCATTGCGCGGTTCCAGGGCGCGCAGCTGGCGGAAGGTTGCACCGTCCAGCTCGCGGCCGGTGATGTCGTCGTCAATTTCCGGTGCCTTGGGCTTTGCGGGGCGGTAGCCTGCACGGCCACCAATGCTGCGTACTTCTTCGCGAGGTGCTTCAGTCTCGGGCCCGTTGGAGCGAGGTGCCTTGGATCGGGAGTCGGAGCGACGACCGTCGAACTTCTTGCCTCCGCGGTCGTTACGCTTGAAACCGCCCTTGCCGCCAAAGTTCTTGCCGCCCTTCTTGGAGCGGGAGTCCTTTCCTCCGCTGTTCTTGCGGTGCTGGCGGGGGCCGGAGCCGTTAGACTCGTGACGGGGGGTCTCAGACATGAATCTCCTTGGGAGGTATCCGCCAGTGTGGGCGGGTAGGGTATGCAGTCGATTCGGGCGAACCGCTGCCTGAGGCATCAACTCTATGAGGGGTGCTTTAGATACACCCGCTAATGCCTAAACATAAGCCATACCATTCTAGTATAGAGAGCACCTTCCGTGCACCCGTACTGATGGGATGTTAAAGACAAATGGGGAGGCCGTTAGGCCTCCCCAAACAAAAATAGCCCCGGCGAAGCCGGGGCTATTGAATAATAAAGCGGCAATAACCTACTCTCCCACACCCACAAAAGTGCAGTACCATCGGCGCGAAGAGTCTTAGC
>CALGXU010000405.1 GCA_937935205.1 uncultured Rothia sp. | reverse complement strand
CGCTTCGCTTCGGACACCCTGATGTCGCTTACGGATAACACCGCCCCTTGAACGGTTTGCTTTAGTCTGCCACCCCTACCCCAACGCTGAAGAGATATTTGAGAAATATTCTTGAGAAGCATTGCCCGGTCCAACCGCATAACTTACGCTGGTCATACCAGGCGGTACGACCGGAGGGACATCCTCAGATGCGTAAACACTATTACAAATACTTGCTATGCATCCTGCTGCTCATAGCTTGCGTCTTGCTTGTAATCTTTGCTGTACTTTCTCATAACAACCCGGGTCATGGCAAAGATGGCACAGCCTCCACCCATGCGCCGGACAGCAACTCAACCTATTGGGATAAAGACCGCATGGAATCCGCCAGCCCGGCTTCCATGCCTGAATAAACTGAATAAAACAGCCTCTAAATAGCGTAGGGCCCAATGCTTCGAGATACACCAAGCGTTGGGCCCTATCGTCTTGTAGGCGGCTACTACTGCGCCGCGCTGTCGTAGATGAAGTCCACGGTCGCGTAGTCCTCCGGGATTTCGGCGAGCAGCGCCTCCTCCTGTGCCGCCCAGCGTTCCCAGTGCGGGCGGAATGTGTCACCGTCACGAGCCATGGCGCGTTCGTAACGCACCTCGTCCGGGGCGGTGGCGAGAATACGCACCTCGCAGGCGCCCGCAATCGCGCCGACACCCTCACAGATGATGACCTGCGTAGCCGCCGGGTCGACGGTGCGCACCTCACCGGGGGCGCCCGCCTCCCAATCCCACGGGGTGTAGGTCCCGGCAAGACCCTCGGTCAGCTGCACGGAGAGCGCGTCCCACGCCTCCACGCCGTCGAAGAGGCCGTCCCAGCCGGGGTAGAAGTCGTCCAGGTGCAGCACGTGCACGCTGTGGCCGGCGGCGGTGAGCTCCTGCTCAAGCTGCGCGGCGAGGCTGGTTTTGCCGGTGCCGCTACGGCCGTCAATGCCGATAATCAGCGGGATCTGCGCGAAGTCGGCGAGGAACTGCGCACGGAATTCGGTGAATTCGGCGGTGTCCATGTCAAAGTCGTTGCCGATGCCGTGCTCCAGGCGCAACATGTCTTTGCAGAGCTCCAGGATTTCGGTGGTGCCGGTGACGCGGCGGTTCTGGTTCAGGGGGATACGCTGACTCACTGCGCGTCGCCTTCCTGCTTGAGGTGGTTGATGAGGCCGCGTGCGGCGGCGTCAATGAGGTCGGTGGTGTACACGAAGTCGCGTTCGCTACCGTACCAGGGGTCGTAGATGCCGAGCTGGTCCAGGTGGGTGGTGGTGACCTTCGGGTCGAAGCTGCGCATCATGCGGATTTTGGCTTTGTCGTCCTCGTTGCGGGCGAGGGCTTTGAGGCGCAGGTAGTGGGGTGCGTCCATGGCGAGGATGAGGTCGTTGCGGTCGAAGTCCTCGACGGTGAAGACGCTGGCGCGGTGCGCGGACGGGTCGATACCGCGGGTGGCGAGCTGCGCGGCGGCGCGCGGGTCGATGCGGTTGCCTTCTTCTTCGTTGCTGATGCCGCTGGAGGTGACGGTGACGGGCACGCCGGCTTCTTGGGCGTGCTGGCGGATGAGGTATTCGCCGACGGGGGAGCGGCAGATGTTGCCGGTGCAGACAGTCATGATTCGGTACATGGTTCTAGTGTATCGGTGGGGTGCTGGGTGGTTGGGCGCGGCGGGTACTTGGGGTGGCTTTGCGGACGGGTGCTCGGGGCGGGCGGATGCGCTCGCCGCCGGGTACACGGGAGGCGCGCTCGCTGCGGGCGTACAAAGGCCCCGCCGACGTGGGGTCGGCGGGGCCTTTTGCTATTCGGTTATGTTTTCTTCTATAATTTCTCTCACTGTCTTTTCCACCTCAGGACTGGTTCCTAAGAACCTGCGGCGTGGTATCTTAATGGTTGTTCCTGCTTTCTTTAGTGCCATAAACTTCCAGAACTCGGCTTCCTCTGTTAGTTGTAC
>CALGXU010000404.1 GCA_937935205.1 uncultured Rothia sp. | reverse complement strand
TCACGGATGTCCTCCCAAATCTGGGCACGGCGCGCAGCCTCAATGACCCGTTCGTCGTCGGCATCGGGTACAGCCAGGCGAATGTTATCGCGGATGCTAGCGCGCAGAATCTGTGCCCGCTGTAGCACAAAGGCAACCGAGCGGTACAGTTGCTCCTCACTCATAGCGCGCACATCCGTGCCATCGATGAGCACGCACCCTTTATCGGGGTCTTGGAACCGTGCCAGCATGGTGGCGAGGGTGCTCTTACCGCTACCGGAGGGGCCCACAAGCGCGGTGACGGTACCCGGTGCGAGGCTCAGGGTTACCCCATCCAGCGCATTCACCACAGAGGAGGTTGCCGCGGAGCCATCATCACCGGACGACGAGGGAGCTGCTGAAAGCACCGGAGCCTCAGTGCGATAGGAGTAACTGATCCCCTCAAAATGCACACCGATGCGTTCCTCGGAGGTACCGGGGGCACCCGCATCAGCGCTATCGACGCTCTCAGGCGGGGCCTGCAGCTCACGCACGCGGGTCAGGTCCACCAGGCGTAGGGCAGCATTACCCGCCATCTGGTACGACCAGGCCGTGTTCGTGATGACGTCCAGGCTCAGGGGAATAACCAGCGCGATGAGAGCACACACCATAACCTGCGATGTCGAAGCGTAGTTGCACTGCACCATGAGCGCACCACCGCCCAGGCTCACGAGCATCACAACCGGCACCGAAATAACCGCCGTGGAGAGCGAAGAACCCTTCAGCAGCGGCCCACACCAATCCCAGTAGAAGTCGGCAAAGCGGCGGGCAGCCTGCGCGAATGCGGCGTGCGCGGCACCGGTTTTACCGAAGGATTTGACGACCTCAATGCCGTCCACGAACTCGACGGCGCGGGCGCTGGTTTCAGCCAGGTAGTCGTCCATGTGGGCGGTCTTCTCACCCATGCCGCGGGTCATCCACATCTGCCCAAGCAGGTACAGCGGCAAGGTCGCAATGGTGAGCAGACCCAGCCACGGGTTGAGCGTGAAGCTGTACACGAGCAGAGCAAGCGGGGTAACGACCGCAGCGGTAACTTCAACCGGCTTATGCGCGATGAGAGTGTGGATGGTCGTCGTATCGCCCTGCAATGCCTTGCGCACTCGCCCCGAGGAGGTCGATGAGAACCAGCTGAGCGGCGCACGTCCCAGGTGGGTGAGGATGCGCTGCTGCAGGTGGGTTTTGAGGTGCACATCAGCCAAGTGTGTGATCATGAGAGCCACGAAGTACAGGCCAATCTGCAGGCCGAAGGCGGCAAAGAGTTCCTGAACCTGCGCCCACACGCGGTCGGCGGGGATGCTCGCTCCCCCGACTGCGGGTAGCAATAGATCACCGAGGCGTGTGAGCACGATGTACGGCCAGATAGCTGCGATGCCGGAGAGCGCCGCGATTGCCTGACCGGCATAGATACGCTTCTGCACGGGTGCAAGTAGCTCGTTGAGGGCTTCGCGTGAGACCCGCGCCTTCTGCGCGTAGTTTTGGGAGCCGGAAGGTTGCTTTGGGGGATTCTCCCCACCCTCCCTAGCACCCTGCGTTTCTCTCGGTGAAGATTCAGCTGAGGTTGAGGAAATGCTCACTACTGCACCCCCAACTGGCTTACGCCTGCACGCTCAAAGTGACGGCGCAGCGCACGCTGACCAACATAGCCGCCCAGTAGGGCAAGGAGGAAGGTAGCGACCATCCACACCGAAATCACACCGGGGCTAAACATCACCTTCAGACCCTCTGCGTAGTCTGCACCCCAGCCCTGGGCCACCATGCCGAAGTAGGACTCTGGGTTCAGTAGCGCAGGAAGGTACATACCAAAGGTCCACAGCGAGAACACGGCATAGGCGACCAGACCGCGGCGCTGCTCCAGGCTCGTGGCCTTACCCAATCTCGACTGAATGGCGTCTGCAATCAGACCGGTCAGCACCGAAGTAACCACAACGTGCGGGGTGCCGTGGGTAATACCCATAAGC
>CALGXU010000403.1 GCA_937935205.1 uncultured Rothia sp. | reverse complement strand
GGTGAGGTTCTCCAGGTGGGTTAGGTAGCGTTCGACGGCTTCGTGGAGTGTCTGGGGGTGGGCTGGATAGGTGGGCTGATTCGGTGCCGGTGGTTGGGGTTCGTTGAGGGGCTTGGTAGCCTCCATGGCAGCCTTTCGGGTCGGTGGGGTAGTGCCTAGTACCACCCGTAGAAATGTTATAAAATAGGTCTTATATTACATTCTAACAGATGGAGGGGTGCTACCTCTTTATCGCCAAGAAAGGTAGCCTGAATCCATGACCCCAATTTTTACATTCCTCATCACCAGTGCACCGGCACTGCTGATCGTCATTATTCCTATGGTGATGACCTGGCGCATCGTCGTGCGCGCCAGTCGAAACCTGGACACCATCGACCGCACTATCCGCTTTGGTCGGTACATCCTGCCACGCTGGGCTACTTGGCACATCCCCGGCGCTATCTACCTGGTGCTGGCCGTCCTGAACCTGATCGCACTGCTCTTCATTGATCCGCGGATCGGGTCTCGGTATACCACTATGGGCACCGGTTGGGAAACAGCCTGGAGCCTCTATACGTTGTTGATTGGTCTGCCGCTGATGGTGGTTTCATACATCGCTATCCCCTGCTCCCTGTACATCTGGATCCGAGTCTGGCTGCTGGGCCGAAATACGACCAAGCACAAGGAGCATGATGTCCGCGGCGCCCTGGCACATCTGCGCAGCCAGGTTCGCCAAGCTGGAGAAGAACAGCGCCAAATCCGAGATAATGACCAGCGCTAACGGCAGCCCAAACCTTTCTGCCGTGTTTTTGTAGCTGTGTTCATATGCCTTGATATTCCCTAGTGTCATTTGAGAGGTTGCACACCCCTGTAAAACCGCTATACTGGAGACAGATTTTAACCGCACATACAAAAGCCGCCACCGGAAGACGTCTTGCAGGACGCCGGCAACGGACTCGAAAGCAAAGAAGGGTAAAAGAAAACCCCTAGCTCGGGATTGCAGTCCCATATGAACTAGAGGTTTCTCAAAAGCAAAAAATGATTAACTCCATTGTACGTAGCCGTACCCATAAAAGCAACCCCAAACTTGAATGGGAAAGCATCGGCGCTCGCATCATGCAAACCGGCCTCGCCCGAATCAGTGAAGACAACGGCGAAACCTACCCCAAGGCCACCGAAGCACCCACCCCCCAGACCCTGCCAGCAGCACCCACCGCCGCCCGCATCTACACCCAAGCCCCCGACGGAGAATGG
>CALGXU010000402.1 GCA_937935205.1 uncultured Rothia sp. | reverse complement strand
GGTGACCGGATCCTCAGCGCCCTCAACGTCCAGAACCTTCACGATGGGCAGGTCGAACTTCAGGGCGAACTCAAGGTCGCGCTGGTCGTGCGCGGGCACAGCCATAATCGCGCCGGTACCGTAGTCAGCGAGCACGTAGTCAGAAGCCCAGACAGGCAGCTTCGCGCCGGTCAGCGGGTTAATCGCGTAGCGGCCGGTGAACACGCCGGTCTTCTCGCGGTCGGAGGACTGGCGGTCAATATCGCTCAGTGCCTTAATGTCTTCGCGGTACTGCTCCAGGGCAGCCTTGTGCTCGGGTGCCACAATCTGCTCGGCAAACGCCGCATCCGCAGCAACCACGATGAAGGTTGCGCCGTACAGGGTGTCCGGGCGGGTGGTGAACACGGTGAAGGACTCAGCGGGCTGGTCCTCGGTCGCCTCAATCTCGAAGCGCACCTCAGCACCCTCAGAGCGACCAATCCAGTTGCGCTGCATGAGCAGAACACGGTCGGGCCACTTGCCCTCCAGCTGCTCCATGTCGTCCAGCAGCTGCTGTGCGTAATCAGTGATCTTGAAGTACCACTGGTTCAGCGACTTCTTAGTCACGGTAGTACCGCAACGCTCACACGCACCGTTCACAACCTGCTCGTTCGCGAGCACGGTCTGGTCCTTGGGGCACCAGTTGACCATGGAGTCCTTGCGGTACGCCAGGCCCTTCTTGTAGAACTGCTCGAACAGCCACTGAGTCCACTTGTAGTACTCGGGGTCCGAGGTGTGCAGGCGGCGGCTCCAGTCAGCGGCAATAGCGTAACGCTTGAAGGACTCAGCCTGGGTGTCAATGTTCTTGTACGTCCACTCCTTGGGGTGAGTGTCGTTCTTAATGGCTGCGTTCTCAGCGGGCAGGCCGAAGGAGTCCCAGCCAATCGGGTGCAGAACATCGTAGCCGCACTGCTTGAAGTAGCGGGCGTTCATGTCACCAATAGCGAATGCCTCCGCGTGACCCATGTGAAGGTCACCGGAGGGGTACGGGAACATATCCAGCACATACTTGCGGCCCTTGGGGGCGTCACCGGTGGGCTGGAAAACCTTCGTTTCGTCCCAGTAGGGGCGCCACTTGGCTTCCATCGCGCGGAAGTCGTACGCATTTTCGTTGCGTTCGGTCTCTACCTGAGCAGACACAGCGATTCCTTAAATAAAGACAGGTTGATAAAAACTTAACCCTCCAAGTGTAACGCGAAACCCGCACCGCGCCAGAGTTGAGCCCGCCTCGACTACCAAATGGACGGCACCGCCCGCGCGATTACCCGCACGACCATCCGCCCAGCTGACGATGCGTCAGGCGGGTTTCAGAGCCCTTTCAGGCTTCTCCCCTAGAATTAAGAACGGGACTTTGCCGTCCCAGTACCCAACCCGCGAAAGGTGCCCATGACCTCCACCGTTACCCCGCACTCCCCCAACACCTCAGTTCTTGAGGGCGTGCCCGGCCCGCTCATTCCCGGCACCCGCCACGACGCCCTCATCGGTGACGGCGCGCAGGCAGTCATGACCCGCTACTGGCAGTACGGCAAAGGCATGAACGACGGCACCTTCCCCGAAGGCTCCTACCCCGTGCTACTCGTGCACGGCTTCCGCGGCGACCACCACGGCCTCGAAATCATTGCGAACTACCTGCTGAAGCTCATCCCGAACGTCAGCATTATCAGCCCCGACCTGCCCGGTTTTGGCCGCTCCGCAGACCTGCCCGAAAACAGTCAGGGCAAAAACGCTCAGGGCGAAGACAATATCAACGCGTACGTGGCGTGGCTGAACAACTTTGTGGAGCACACTAACCCCGCCCGCGAGAATGCGCATCCCCTACCGCTGCACGTGGTCGGCCACTCCTTCGGCTCCATCGTCACCAGCGCCTTCGCCGCCGCACACCCGAACTCGCTCGCACTGCTCTCGCTCATCAACCCGATTAGCGAACCCGCCCTCGAAGGCAGCCAGCGCGTCGCCTCCCGCCTCGCCTCCCTCTACTACCGCGCCGGCGCGGCACTCCCCGAAAAAATCGGCTACCCGCTACTGCGCTCGCAGCTGATTACCCGCGCCTCCAGCGAAGTCATGATGCGCACCAAAGATAGGGCAATGCGCCGCTTCATCAACGGGCAGCACGCCGCCTACTTCGGCTCCTTCGGCTCCCGCCGCGGAGTGCTCAGCGCCTACGAAGCGTCCATTACGCACACCGCCGCCGAATACGCCGCCGCAATTCGGGTGCCGGTGCAGATGCTCGTCGCCGAAGACGACGACCTGGGCACCCCCGAAACGGCTC
>CALGXU010000401.1 GCA_937935205.1 uncultured Rothia sp. | reverse complement strand
CCTGAAACGTTCGCACTATACGACAGAAAAGAGAAGAACACCATGGCATATGGAAACTCCTCCCGCGGCGGCCGCTCTGCATCCGGTCGCCCCCAGAACTCCCGCGGTGGCCGACCCGGTGCAGGTCGTCCCGGTCAGGGCGGCAAGCCCGGCGCTAAGGGCGCATCCGCACGCGGCGGTCGTCCCGGCGCACCGAAGAGCGGCGCAGGTAAGGGCGGCGCAAAGGGCTTCGGCGAGAAGAAGTTCGGTGACAAGAAGTTCGGCGCAGGCCGCGCAGGCTCCGGTCGAGGCCGCGGCACCGAACTGCCCAAGCGCGAACGCCGCGCACCGGGCCGCCCCTACCGCTCCGGCGAAGCCTTCGCAAACGAGCGCGGCGAATACCGCGTCAGCAACTACGCTGGCCCGCACCGCCCCCGCCGCCCCCGCAACGCCCCGGTAGACCACTACGAGTTCTACGACCACGACGGCGTGCGCCTGCAGAAGCTGCTGGCTCAGGCCGGTGTGGCATCCCGCCGCGTCTGCGAAGAAATGATTACCGAAGGCCGCGTCACCGTCAACGGTGAAGTCGTGACCGAGCTGGGCGTGCGCGTGGACCCCTCCAAGGTGACCGTGCAGGTGGACGGCATGACCGTTCAGACCAACGACAAGCTCGTCTACATGGCATTCAACAAGCCCGCCGGCGTGGTCTCCACCATGGAAGACCCCGAAGGTCGCCCCTGCATCTCTGACTTCCTGCGTTCCTCCATGAGCGAGCGCGTGTTCCACGTGGGCCGCCTGGACGTCGAAACCGAGGGTCTGCTGCTGCTGACCAACGACGGTGAACTGGCGAACCGCCTCACCCACCCCTCCTACGAGGTGCCTAAGACCTACCTGGTGCAGGTGCCCGGCCCCATGGAGCCCGGCGTGGGCGCAGCCATGAAGAAGGGTATCCGCCTGGAGGACGGCGTGACCCGCGTGGACGAGTTCAAGCTGGTTGACTCCACCCCCGGCCACGTGCTCGTTGAGGTGACCATTCACTCCGGTAAGAACCGCATCGTGCGCCGCCTCTTCGACGCTGTCGGCTACCCGGTTGAGCGCCTGGTCCGCGTTGAGATGGGCCCGATCCGTATTGGTTCGCAGAAGCAGGGCACCGTCCGTAACCTCTCCAAGGTCGAGATCGGTCACCTGCTCGCTTCGGTGGACATGTAATAACGCTAAGGAGTTGTCATGAGCTCGCCCGCTGAGCTTTCCGCATCTGAGCTGCCCATGGACTCAACGCTGACCGGGCCGGTACTCATTATCGGCTCGGGTCTGCTGGGTGCCTCCATCGGTTTGGGGTTGCGTGCGGCAGGATGCGAAGACGTGTACGTCCAAGATATTTCACCCACCGCCGAGGCTGTGGCGCAGGATATCGGAGCCGGTACAAGCTTCTCCACCCTGTCGGAGGCGGAACGCGCCGCCTTCGCCCCGCAGCTGGTGGTGGTGGCTGCGCCTCCGGATAGTGCCGGTGCCGTGTGCGTTCGCGCGTTGAACACCTATGCGCCTCGGCCGGAGGCGGGCTACCCCGGCGCCGTGGTGACGGATGTTGCCTCGGTGAAGGTGCAGCCGCTGGCTGACGTGCTTGCCTCGGGTGCGGATGCGTCCCGTTACGTGGGTTCGCATCCGATGGCTGGGCGTGAGAAGTCGGGCCCGGTGGCTGCTCGCGGTGAGCTGTTCCAGGCGCGTCCGTGGATTATCTGCGAGCACGATTCGGTTCGCCCCGAGTGTGTGCGTCTGGTGCGTTCTGTGGCGGTGGAGCTGGGCGCGATTGTGACTTCTCTGAGCGTTGAGGAGCACGATCAGACGGTTGCACTCATCTCTCATGTGCCGCAGGCGATGAGTTCGCTTCTGGCGTCGCGTCTGCAGGACACTCCGCTGTATGCGCTGTCCCTGGCGGGTCAGGGTTTGCGCGATACGGTGCGTATTGCGGCTTCGGACCCGACGCTGTGGGTGCAGATTTTTGCGGCGAACGCTGACCCCATTGTGAAGACCCTCTACGGGGTGCGTGATGATCTGAACCGCCTCATCGCGACGCTGGAGAACCCGACGGCATCCGGCGCTCGCCTGGATTTGGCGCAGCTGATGAGCGAAGGCAACGCGGGCGTGAGCCGTATTCCGGGTAAGCACGGTACTGCCCCCGCCGCGTTCGCTAAGATGACGGTGCTGGTGGACGACACCCCCGGCACGCTGGCTCGTCTGCTTGCCGAGATTGGTGAGCTGGGCGCGAACCTTGAGGATTTGCGTCTGGAGCACTCGACGGGTGCCCCGGTGGGTATGGCTGAAATCTCGGTCAATCCGTCTATTCATGAGGCGCTAGTCCGCGATTTGTCGGCTCGCGGTTGGCGTGTTGTGAAGTAGAGTTAAAGCTGTATTTTCCGGCATAAAGTTTGAGACGAATTTGAAGGAGTGCTGATGCACGAGAACCCTAAACTGACGATTGCTATTGACGGTCCCTCCGGTTCCGGTAAGTCGTCTGTGTCTAAGGAAGTTGCACGCCACTTTGGTCTGGCGTACCTGGACACCGGTGCAATGTACCGTGCCGCAACCTACCGTGTGCTGGAACTTGGCATTGACCTGAACGACGCTGAGGCGATTGCGAAGGCTGTCGAGGAGATGCCCCTGGTGTTCGGTACGAACATTAAGGAAGAAGAGATTCTGATGGGTTCGACCGATATCCGTGAGGAGATTCGTAGCGAGCGCATTTCTTCTGCCGTTTCTGCTGTGGCTTCGGTTCCGGCGGTTCGTGAGCACCTGATTGGCCTGCAGCGTTGGATGATTGACCACGCTATTAACGGCATGGTCGCTGAGGGTCGCGACATCACCACCGTGGTCGCTCCTGACGCTGATGCGCGCATCCTGCTGACTGCTTCTGAAGAGGTGCGCATGGCGCGCCGTGGCCTGGAGAACGCGGAGAAGTCCGGCGCTTCGGGTGACTTGAGCAAGCAGATCGCTGAGCGTGATGCGAAGGATTCGAAGGTCAATAACTTTATGGAAGCTGCCGAGGGTGTGACCCTGGTGGACAGCTCGGATCTTGATTTTAATGCGACGGTCTCTGCAGTGATTAACGCTGTGAATGACCAGTTGAAGGCGAAGCGCGAGGGCTAGGCCCCGCCGAAACGCTGGGGGAGTGGTGCATCCGCTCCCGATAAGACGTTGAGCCGCGCTCGCGTGCTGACCTGTGGGTTGGGCGCGGGGCGGGTAGAGAAAGGAATGCGCATGGCTGAGGACGCTATCCGCGACGATTACGAAGAGAAGTACCTGGGCGGTGGCGAGGACGACGTTACTGAGCGCCTCGCTGAGATTGATGATGAGACCGCTGACCAGCGTGCTCAGGCTCTGCTTGAGGGCCTTGAGGATTACGACCTGGATGAAGAGGACCGCGCCCTGCTGGGTGCCTGGGGCTTCGACTTTGAGGAAGAGGAAGAGCAGCTCGCTGACCCTGTAGTGGCGATTGTTGGCCGCCCGAACGTGGGTAAGTCGACCATCATTAACCGTATTCTGGGCCGCCGTGAAGCGGTGGTTGAGGATAAGCCGGGTGTAACTCGTGACCGCGTGTCTTATAAGGCTGAGTGGCTGGGTAAGAGCTTCACCCTGGTTGATACCGGTGGTTGGGAGTCTGACGCCCGCGGTATTGATGCTCAGGTTGCTGAGCAGGCTGAGATTGCTGTGGAGCAGGCCGATGTTGTGGTCCTGGTGGTGGACGCCCGCGTGGGTGTGACCGCTTCGGATGAGCAGATTGTGCGTATGCTGCGCCGCGTGAAGAAGCCGATCATTCTGATTGCTAACAAGATTGACGACGCCCACCTGGAGCCGGAGATTTATAACCTCTGGTCGCTGGGTATGGGTCAGCCGTTCCCGGTGTCGGGTCTGCACGGCCGTGGCCTGGCGGATGCTCTGGACGAGATTCTTGAGGTCATGCCGGAGCACTCGCAGTTCGCTCAGCCGGAGGCGCTGGGTGGCCCGCGTCGTGTGGCTCTGGTGGGTCGCCCGAACGTGGGTAAGTCGTCGCTGCTGAATAAGCTGGCTGGTTCTGAGCGTGCCGTGGTGAATGACCTGGCTGGTACGACTCGTGACCCGATTGACGAGATCATTGAGCTGGGCGGCTACCCCTGGCGTTTTGTGGATACTGCGGGTATTCGCCGTCGTCAGCACATGGCTAAGGGCGCGGAGTTCTATTCTTCGCTGCGTACTCAGACTGCTCTGGAGCGTTCTGAGGTTGCCGTGGTGCTGCTGGATGTTTCCGAGCCGATTTCTGAGCAGGATGTGCGTATCGTGCAGACTGTGATTGATTCGGGCCGTGCGATGGTCCTGGCATTCAATAAGTGGGATACCCTCGATGAGGATCGCCGCTACATGCTGGAGCGTGAGATTGAGCGCGACCTGGCGCACGTGCAGTGGGCTCCTCGCGTGAACATTTCGGCGAAGACCGGCTGGCACAAGGACAAGCTGGTGCCCGCCCTGGAGCAGTCGCTGGAGTCGTGGGATTCGCGTATTCCGACCGGCCGCCTGAACGCGTTCCTGGGCGAGATTGTTGCCGCGCATCCGCACCCGCTGCGTGGCGGTAAGCAGCCGCGTATTCTCTTTGGCACTCAGGTGTCTTCGCGTCCGCCGAAGTTCGTGCTGTTTACGACCGGTTTCTTGGATCCGGGTTACCGCCGCTTCATTACGCGTCGTCTGCGTGAGACTTTTGATTTCACGGGTACTCCGATTGAGATTTCGATGCGTGTGCGTGAGCGCCGCTCCCTGGGTGAGCGTCAGAGCGCGAAGGCTAAGAAGGGTAAGGGCGGCCGCCGCTAGTAGCGGTGTGTCTGCCGATGCCGTGGTGCTGGGCTTGGCCCCTTGTTAGGTTTGCCCCCCCACGCGCTGGATCCTGTGCAGAAAATCTGCACGGAAAATCTGTGCGGAAAAGATTTTTAAGATTTTTTCTAAAAATGGGGATTCTGGCTTGCGTGGGGGTTGAAAGCCCGGTATAGTTATTCGAGTGTTCAGGGGAAACCTTGAAAACAATATCGTGAATAACGAATCGGGTTGTGGCGCAGCTTGGTAGCGCACTTGACTGGGGGTCAAGGGGTCGCAGGTTCAAATCCTGTCAACCCGACAGATAAAGCTCCGGAAGGTTTTTCCTTCCGGAGCTTTTTTGTATGCCGTTTAGGGGTTCGCTGGGTTTGGTCGTTTGAGCGGTTTGTGGTCAGGACATGCGCTGAATGTACTGCCGAAAGCACCGGGGTGCTGTTTCTTCCTTGGAATAGCGGGGGAGGGGGCTGTGTGAGCCCTTAATTCGGGGTGGGCTTTAGGTTAGGTTGCAATTATGAGCTTGAATCTAAATGTTGGAATATGCCCGATTTTGTGGGTGTTCAGTGGTACATTTGGTACCAGGGAATCGCGTTTTAGTGGTCAGAAATTTTAGCTTCGGCACTGAATTTTCCTTGACAAATCAAGGAATATTTAGGTTTCTGTGACTAAAACACGGCTTCATACACACTGAATTTCATAGTCGTAAAACCAACACGAACCCACGTGAAGGCATGTATCCCCAGGGGATAGCGTCCTTAACGCATACAACAGTCAGGTACACGCACCTGCACCACACGGCACACACGCCGCCACAAGCGTCGCTGGGAAGGTTTTACGGCGCAACTCGATCCCGCCCCCGTGGGCTGGAAAGGAACACAGTACATCATGTGGCAGCAAGTCTACGACCCGCTGCACTCGAGCGCACTCTCCGCACTCGTGGCAGCAGTCCCGATTATTTTCTTCCTTCTGGGCCTCACCGTCCTGAAGCTCAGCGGTATTAAATCTGCTGTTATCTCCCTGGCGCTTGCACTCGTTATCGGTTGCGCTATCTTCGGTATGCCCGTGCTCGCAGGTGCCGGCTCTATCCTCCACGGCTTCCTTGCAGGCCTGTGGCCCATCGGCTGGATTGTTCTCATGGCAGTGTGGCTCTACCGCATCTCCGTGCGTTCCGGCGGCTTCGAAATCGTTCGCTCCTCCATCTCCTCCATCTCTACTGACCAGCGCATCCAGATGCTGCTGATTGCATTCTGCTTCGGTGGCTTCCTTGAAGGCGCTGCAGGCTTCGGTATTCCGATCGCTATCTGTGCTGCATTGCTGGTGTCCCTGGGCTTCAACCCGCTCAAGGCCGCAATGTTTGCACTGATCGCTAACGTGAGCTCCGGCGCATACGGTGCTATCGGTATCCCCGTGACCACCGCAGCAACCCGCGGTGGCGTGGACCTGCACGGCCTGTCCACCGAGTTGGTTCTGGTGCTCCAGATTATCGCAGCCCTCATCCCCGTGCTGCTCGTCGCAATTCAGGACGGTCTGCGCGGTATCCGCGAGGTCGGTCTGGTCGCACTGATCGTTGGCCTCGTCTACTCCGGCGGCC
>CALGXU010000400.1 GCA_937935205.1 uncultured Rothia sp. | reverse complement strand
GCTCCCACACGCGCTCAATGACCTTACCCGCCAGAGCCGCAACCTTCGCCGGAACCGAGAAACGCGGGGCGGGAACGCCCACCGCCTCACAGAAACCACCGAGCAGCTCAGCGATAGTGCGCGGCTGACCGTTCGTCACCACCAGAGCCTGACCCGCAAAAGCGTCGAGGCGCTGATAGCCGCGCACCACCGCATCCGCGGCGTTATCAATGTAGAGCGTATCAATCAGGCCCGTACCACCGGAGAGCAGCGGCAGGCGGCCCGCGGCGGAACGCTCCAGAATGCGCTCGACCAGCTGGGTATCGCCCGGACCCCACATCAGGTGAGGACGCAACGCACCCACACGCAAAACCCCGCCACCGGGCAGGGCAGTGCCGTTCGCCTCCAGCACCAGAAGCTCAGCGGCAGCCTTCGAACGCGCATAGTTACCGCGCGCATGTTCCGGGGACGCCACGCCGGCACCATCACCCACAATCGCCGCACCGGCATGAGCCACCGACGGCGACGAAATGTACAGGAACGAACCCACCGAATGGTTCAGCGCCGCCTGCAGCAGGGTGCGGGTGCCCTCAATGTTGATGCGCTCATAATCAGCCCACTCGCCGCTGACCGAAACCTTCGCCGCGGCATGCACCACGCCGTTCACGCCGGTCATCGCCAGATCCACCGCCTGCGCGTTCGTAATATCGCCGCGCACCTGCTCAAAACGCGGGCGCACCGAATCGGGCAGCAGAGCCGCAATACCCGAATCGCCACGCTGAAAAACGCGCACATCGTAACCGGCACGCAGCAACGCCAGCACGCTCTCACGACCCAGCAGACCGCTCGCACCGGTAAAGAGGATGCGCTCGCCAATACGCGGCGCGAAATCCGGCTCCTCAACCGGGCGTAGCGAACGCGGGGCGGGGTCGGTGTAGCGTGCCGCCAAAGGCTGCGCGGGCTTGCGGAACCGAGCCGTCGGGGAAGTCGCCGAATGCGAAGTCGACAGGCGGGGTACAGACTCGTGAGACGAGGACTCACGCGAAGAATGAGGGGACATCATACTCCTTAGACTTAGAATTCCGGCAGGCGCTTACGCCCCCACGA
>CALGXU010000399.1 GCA_937935205.1 uncultured Rothia sp. | reverse complement strand
CCCTCCCGAAAAACCTTCTGACAAGTGCTGATACTCCCTAGAGAGCACTAGAGGGCGCAAAAAGAGGGGCGACACCGCACGGTGCCGCCCCTTCTTGCTTTCAGGGTTCACGTGAAACATTTACCATTTAGCAACCTGATAAGGTTAATTCCCCGCATTTTTCGCCCGCCAGGACTATAGCGAGAACCGGCAGGGAACCCCGGCAGAGCGTGCAGCGCCGCTTAGAGCAAAGTTACTATGGCAATCATGCACGTACTCTGTGTGAACTTTACATTTTGAGTGACAAAATCTGCTGGAGAGTTACATTTTGTCACTCTAGCCGCAGAAATTTGTAACTCTATCCGAAAATGGAAGTTCAAAGTGACAAAGATGTCACTTTTGTAACTGACGCACGTGCCCGGTGCCTCCGTATATGGTGGAGACACCGGGCACGTGTTTTGTGTGACGGACTGCAAGTTACATGTTGCCACCTTCAGAGTGACAAAATCCGAGCTTGCAGTACTGCGTTAAGAGTGGGGCTCAACATAACTAGCAGAGCTCAACCCCGGCTCTCTCATCGCCCCACCACGACATACGGCTTGGGTGAAAACCGGGTTTACTTCAAAAGCTTGAAGGTGCCTTCAAGGTTCAGGAACTGGTGATCCGGCAGGGTGATGTTGGTGAACACCTTGTCCTGGTTGAAATCTTCAACGTGCACGACGGTAGAGCCGTCAGGTTCCTTCCAGTACACCATGAATACGCCCGGAGCTACTTCCTTCGCCGTGTACTCAACGGTTACTACGGGCTGAGCGACGGGGTCGGCGGTACCGACGCTGCTGAATTCCATCGTCTTACCGTCGTTGCTGAAATTAAGGTGGTAGGCGAGGTCGCCGAAAGCTGCTTCGTAGACATGCCCCACTGCGGGGTAATTGGACTGAGTCATGATAAAACTCCTATAGAAAGTTACTTGATGGGGAACATAGTGTTGCCGTTGGCGGATTCGTTTGCAGGTACTTCTTCCTGCATGACGTCCCAGTGCTCCACTACCTTGCCGTTTTCAAGGCGGAAGATGTCTGTAGCAATCATGGTTTTACCCGCCCAGTTGTTGTACCGTCCATGCACCATCACTAGGTCGTCGTCCTGCATGATAACGCCGCGCTCGTAGCTCATAGCCTGCGCATCAGGGGACTGGATAAAGCCACGCAGCACATCCAAACCGTTCGGCATGGTGGGATTGTGCTGAATCATGTTATCCGCCCAGAAAGTTTCAGCCTTCGCCAAATCCTTCTGATTGAATACTGCTTCCAGATAATCGGCAATAATCTTAGCGTTGCCGGTCAGTTCAGCTGCCATAGCAAAACCTTTCAGTTACTTATGGAAAAGGTGAAAATCATTCTAGCATAAGGGGGTACTTACCTGAGAGGGGCATGAGTTAGGCGTCGGTGCCCGTTCTGCGCTTACTTCCTGGATATTTCCACTCGTAGCGGCGCTACAGCTATGGGTAAAAAATGCAGGTAATCAACCTTATCAAGTTGCCGATTGGTAAATGTTTCACGTGAAACCTAAGACAAGAAGGGGTGACACCGCACAGTGCCACCCCTTCTTGCTTTCAGACCATGAGCGAACACTAGACCCGAGTACAGTACGCGGCTAATGCCCGAGAATAAAAGCTATTTATGCCTCGTGGCGCTCACGGTACATGCCCAGCGGGCCCGCATCCGCGTATGCCTGAGCGTCGTTGTAACGGTACAGGCGCGGCGGGCGGTGGCGGGTGCCCTCCACGCGGCGGCCGGTGTCAATAATCGACTTCGACGCCGCAATCTGGCGGCGGAAGTTCGCCGGATCCAGGGTGCGACCCAGAATCGCCTCGTACACCTCACGCAGCTGCGCCAGGGTGAACTCCTCACCCAAGAAAGAGTGCGCAATACGCGAGTACTCGACCTTGTTCTGCAGGCGGTAGAGCGCGTACTCAATGATCTCGTTGTGGTCGAAGGCGAGCTCGGGCAGTTCATCCACCGGGAACCAGCGAATGTTCTCGTGCACGCGAGTGTTTGCAACCTCGGTGGCGGGAATCGACGCCCAGTACACCACGGAAACCACGCGCTCGTGATCAGTGCCGGGTGCCGGTTCGGGCTCGCCCACAACGCGGGCGGCGCGTGCCTCGGGGGTGCGCAGAACGTCGCCGAATGCGTAGAGCTGTTCCAGGTAGCCGGGCTCCAGGTTGGTGGCACGCTTCAGGGTAAAGCCGGCCGCCTCCTCCAGGGAGAGGGTCGGCTTGAGGGGGCCGCCGGGTAGCGCCCACTGGTCCTTGTAGGGCTCGCGGAGGCGGCGAACCAGCGGCAGCCACAGGGTCGGGTGGGTCTCGTTCTCCTTGGGGCGCAGAGCTAGGATAACGGTTGAAACGGCGAGGGATACGGAAGAGTGGTCCACGTCGTTGTGCTCTTCAACGGCGACTGCGCCGGGAAGAGGCTCAGATGCGATGCTCATTCAGGCCTCCTGTGCGAATGGGTATCGATAGGTGTGCATACTCTACCCATTTTAAGGGGTTAATAGGGTAAAAATGCACGCAAGGCACCCGCTGACCCGAAAACCGGTACCATCCGCGTCGTGTCTAGGGGAAAAGTTCAGGTACCGGACACGCAAAGCACCCCTCCTGCCTGTCCAATAGAACAGGCAGGAGAGGCGCTTTGGTGTCTACTTATGCAACATCTAACTATGCAGTTTAGATGCTGAGTTGGGGTACAGACTAGTCGATCTGTAGCTCGCCCATGGCGTCCCAGCCATCGCCGTCAATCAGGCGAGAAATAATCTTCGGGGTTGCGGTCAGCAGCGGACGCATGTCCTTCATAGCCTGCTGGAAGTGATCAGAGTTCACGTGCGGGCCGGCGGCGTCATCGTTGAATGCCTCGAGCAGAACGAACTCGTTCGGGTCTTCGATGCTGCGGGACCATTCGAAGAACTTGTTGCCCTCCTCGGCGCGGGTTGCCTCGGTGAAAGCGCGGGTCTTCTCAATCCACTGGTCTGCGTATTCGGGCTTGACGGGGAACTTCACGGCAATAAAGATCACGGGAACTCCTTGGATGAAGAGCGGGTACGTACCCTCCCAGTTTAAACCCTCGGTGCCTGTCGGTACCCGGGTTTTAGTCGGGGTGGCCGCGCAAGCGAGGGTCGTTAGTCGGCGGCGACCGCGGCCTTGAGAACCTTCAGTGCGTGTTCCAGCGCCGCGCGGTCGGACTTGAGCATGTCTGCGGTCTGCGGGTTGGTGGCACCACCCCCGAAGGCCGCGTTGTAGTACATGCCGTCGCCCAGAAGTAGCACGGCGCGGGCGATGCGTTCGTCGCCAAGCTCGGCAAGGATGAGCGAGTGCCAGCCCTCCTGCACGTGGGCCAGGGTTCGCTGGGCGAGCTCGTTATTGTTCTGCGCCAGGCGGCTGAGGGCGATGAGGGCACGGTCGAACGGGGTGTTATCCGGCGTGGAGGAATTGATGTAGTAGGCGCTGGCCCCCTCGGATGCCTGTGCCATGGCCTCAAAGTCCTCTTCCGCCAGGGTAACGGTGCGTTCTGCGAGCGCCTCCAGTAGTGCTTTCTTGGAGGAGAAGTGGTAGAGTAGCCCGCCCTTGGAGACCTTGGCGGCGGTGGCGACGGCGTCGAGGGTTGCGGCGCGTTCTCCCGAGCGAATCAGCAGGTCGACGTAGGTGTCGAGGATGTGTTCGCGGGAGTTGTTGGCGCGCTGTTTTCGGTGGTTGGGGGTGGTCATGGTTACCAGTCTAACCGCTTGAAACTATACCGTCCAGTTGGTATAGTTAATCTTCGTTTGTGGGCCCGCCCGGACCCCTAAAACCTCCGGGCAAGCCCCGAAAACCTCACTAAAAACCCCAGTCCAAAAGACAGGCCGAGCTGATGCCGCCGCGTCCGCCCTATCAGCCGAAACCCCATAGACGCACAAAAACAACCCATGACGAATCACAATCCGCACACCACGGCTCTGCCCATTCACGCCCCCGACCAGAAGACCAAGCGCTGGGCGGCACTCGGCGTGCTCATGCTCCCGGTGCTCCTGGTCTCCATCGACAACACGGTGCTCGCCTTCGCGGTGCCCGCAATCGCTAAGGCGCTGAGCCCCTCCTCCGCGGAGCAGCTGTGGATCGTTGACTCCTACCCGCTGGTGCTCTCCGCCCTGCTCGTGCCCATGGGCGCTATCGGTGACCGTATTGGCCGCCGCAAGCTGCTGCTCATCGGTTCGACCGGCTTCGCGGCGATCTCTGCGCTCGCGGCATTCGCGCCCTCCGCGCTGATGCTCGTGGTTGCCCGTGCCCTGCTCGGTATTTTTGGTGCCATGCTCATGCCGGCAACCCTGTCGATTATTCGCAATATCTTTGTGGATGCGAACGAGCGCCGCATTGCTATTGCCGTGTGGGCTTCGGGCTTCTCCGCTGGTGCGGCGCTGGGCCCGATTGTGGGTGGCTTCCTGCTCGAGCACTTCGACTGGGGTTCGGTGTTCCTGCTTGCTGTGCCGATTCTGATTCCGCTGCTGATTCTTGCCCCGATCATGGTTCCCGAGTCGAAGGACCCGCATCCCAGCCCGGTGGACCCGCTGAGCATCCTGCTGATTATGACCGGCATGACCGGTATTACCTTCGGTCTGACCCACACCTCCGAAGCTGGTTTCGACGCGGTGGCTATCAGCACCATCCTTGCCGGTCTGTGCTTCATCACTCTGTTCGTGCTGCGTCAGCTCAACCGTGAGAAGAACGATATTCAGCCCATGCTGGATGTGCGTCTCTTCCGCAACACCGTGTTCACCGGTGCGATTACCGCGAACCTGATCTCCATGACGGTGGACGTTGGCTTCATCTACTTCGCATCCCAGCACCTGCAGCTGGTCTCCGGCCTGCCGCCCATGTACGCCGGTATGCTGCTGATTCCCGGTACTTTGGCGACTATCATCGCCGGTCTGGTGATTGCGCGCGTGGCGGTGCACTTCCACCCGGCGCAGGTTGTGTCCTTCGGTCTGGCGCTCAACGCTGCCGCGTTTGCGGTGCTCGCCTTCCTGGGTGCACACAGCGACGTGGTCATTATCCTGATCTTCATTGTGCTCGGTACCGGTATCGGTATTGCGCAGACCATTTCAAACGACCTGATGCTCTCCAGCGTGCCGCCGCGTAAGGCGGGTGCGGCATCCGCGATTTCTGAGACTTCCTACGAGATGGGTGCGGTGCTCGGCACCGTCATTATTGGTGGTATGCTCACCGCCATCTACCGCGCAAACGTTGTTATCCCCGCCGGTCTGGATGAGACTCTCGCCGATAACGCCCACGAAACCCTCGGTGGTGCCGTGACGGTTGCAAGCCATGTGGGCGGTGAGCAGGCAAACCAGCTGCTCTCCTCCGCATTCGCTGCCTTCGACTCCGGCGTGGTGGTTAGCTCCGCGTTCAGCGCCGTGCTCATGGGTGTTATGGCTGTTATCAGCTACCTCATGATCCGCAAGGCACCGCGTGAAATGAAGCCCGCGGAGCATTAATAACCCAGCGCACTAAATCTCATAGATAAGCCTCGCCTCCCGTTGCTCTTGAGCGTCGGGAGGCGGGGCTTAATTTACGTACCCACCTGCGCATTTAAAGGTTCAGCACAGGTGCCGGTGGTACGGTAAAAACAGCGGGCTCGCGCCCCAAAAAGACGCGCTGAAAAGACCGAGGAACCAGCGGCTCCACACAACTCAAGGAGGAACGCCACCATGGGACTCAAAGACTGGATAGCACCCTTTATCACCCTGCTGATTGGTGCCAGCACCATCTTCATCTCCTACAAGAACTACCAGGCGCAGGCAGCGGCAAAACCCTCCGAACTGGCGCGCCTAGAGCTGTGGAGTAAGCTCCTCGCCGAAGCCGGCATGGAGATTAGCGCGCTACCCGACCCGGAGAGCCTCACCTCCGACCAGCGCGTCATCTTGGAGAACTACCGGGTCTTCCTCAAACGTGCCTCCCTCGAATCGAAGCTGCGTAAAGTCGGCATCGACAGCAACCGCGTGTTCAGCCTGCTCATGAAGCGCGCGCACTCCTCCGTGAAGCCCACGCCCATTCCCATTGGCGACTCGGTACGCTACTACCGTCTGATTCTGCGCGGCCTGCTGTACCTCTGGGTGCCCCTCGCCGTGGTGTTCATTGGTGTGCCGATTATCGTGGCAACCATCGCCTACCTGGTGCGTATCTTCACCGGCCAGCCGGTGGACTGGACCAGCTACAGCTTACCGCCCATCGCAGTGGTTCTGTTGCTGGTGGGTGCCGGTGCGGTGGGTTCCCTTGTGTACCTGCAGGACCGCATTATCTGTGCGATTATCGCGAACAACGTGTACTTCTACTTCTGGGATATTTACGGATCTAAGAAGGGCGCCCGCGATTCGAAGCACGCCTACAGCGAGCGCCTGGCGGCTAAAACCTACGCCGACCAGCTGTTCTTGGGTCAGCAAGAGTTCGCGCACCAGTTCCGCGAGAACATGTACATGGCGGGTATCCAGGAGATTGACGAGTACCCGCGCGTGCTCAGTGATAGCGTGATGCTGCCGCGCAACTACCGTGTTGTGGAAACCACCGAGGGTGAGGACCGTATTGATCGTGCCGTGAACTGGGTGCGCTCCAAGATTGGTTTTGAGCGTTTGGAACCGCGCATCATCTACACGCTCGAACATAAGGACGCGCACAAGGATGAGCAGAAGGATGAGCATAAGGACTCCGCGCATGGTGTAGTGGTTGAGCAGCCTGTGGACGTGCAGGATAAGGATGTATCGGGTAAGGATGCGGAAGTACCCGCATCAGAGGTTCCCGCCTCGGGAGAATCTGCCTCGGAAGAACCCATCGTCGCGGAGGTGCCCATTGAAGCACCTGCCGATCATCCTACTGACGTGCTTGCCGGGGATCTAGCCGACGCACCCACCGAGCCCGTCACCGGAAGCGCTACCGAACCTCTCGTCGCATCCGGTGCGGATGATCCCACGGAGGCGTTCACCCGCATCCCGCACGATGCCGCCAGTGAGGAACCTGGCGCTGAGAAGCCCAAAAACTAAAAAACTAAATAGCCCCCCGGAGCACCAAAATCCGGGCATGAGAAGAGGGTCGCAGCTTACGAATCGCCATTGAATCGTAAGCGTGCGACCCTTTTCCTTTCCCTTCAAGGAGGGGCAGAATCGGAGGTACCGCCCGACCAAGAAGAGCCAAATGATGCGCCCCTCCGCCAGTAGAGGTTGCCTAGCAGAAGAACCCTGCTGAAGAACCCGCTCAAGCGGGTCGGCAGAGCGCCCGGCAGAGGGTGCATCACACCCTGGAAGCTTGGCCCCTGTGGGGGATGATTCGCGCTCCGGGTGGGACCTACCCTCTCCCACCCGGAGGCGAATCGTGGGGATGTTCGCAGTGTCATGAAGACATCCCACTGAAATCCCTAACGAACGTTCGGGGTTTCAGTATGAGCGGTATATGAGCCTACCGCAGTCTATGCCGCAACCTCGGGGTTACGGGAGATAACAACCTTCACTACGTTGTGCTCAGCAGCGTGGGTGAACAGGTCGTATGCTTCCTCGAACTGGTCGAAAGTGAAGCGGTGGGTTGCCATAGCCTTAGCGTTCAGGCGACCGGAGCGGACCATGTTCAGCAGGTTACCGACGGTGTTGCAGTTGACCAGGCCCATGTTGATGCGAACGTTAGAGATCCACATGGTGTTCAGGGGCAGCTCAACGGGCTTGCCGTGCACGCCAGCGTTCGCGATGTTGCCGTAGGGGCGAACAATCTTGGTGCAGGTCTCGAAGGTCTGCGGAACACCCACAGCCTCGATAGCCACGTCCACGCCCAGGCCGTCGGGGGAGAGAGCCTTAATCTTCTCGATGAAGTCCGGGTCGCCCGCGTTGACCTTATCGGTTGCGCCCAG
>CALGXU010000398.1 GCA_937935205.1 uncultured Rothia sp. | reverse complement strand
AGCACAGGCAAGCCGCCCAGGGTCTTCACCGTAGAGCCGTGGGGGATGACCTGCAGGGTCTCAGGCGCGGCGCTCAGAGGTGCCTCAATCTCGCTGTACCCTGCCCAGTCTTCCGTCGCCCAGTCCCAGGGCTGGACAATCCAGCGGGGGCTCTCGGAGTCGTTCACTGCAAGCAGGTGTACCGTGCGGCGAGCGCCCGGGCGGAGCCATACGGCGAGCGCGCCGTCATCGGCGGGTCCAATGTAGAGGTCAATGAGCTCAAACAGGCGGTCTACTGCCTCATCGGTTTCATTGACCAGCGGCGGGATTCCGGATGCGTCGGTGGGGTCCACGTCTGCCAAATCTGCAATGCGGAGGGTGGGGAGGTCGAATCCGTGCTCTTGCAGGAAGGTACGTACCGCTTCTTCCTCGGAGGCGGCGTAGAGAATGGAGCGGGTGAGATTGCTGAGAAGGTCTTCATCGCCGGTGTAGAAGCTTTCCTCGAGCCATTCTTCGAAGCTTACGCCTTCGTCTTCGAGCTCTTCGAGTGCGCCGACCATGCACCCGCCAAGATGTAGAGCGCCGGGGTCGTTGGTGGGGGAGGTGCTCAGGGCGAGGAAGCCGTGGTCAGCTTCGAGGGGGTAGAGGCGAATGTGGGTGGAGTCCATGCTGGTTCCTTTCGGTGCTGGTTCTTGCTGGTATCAAGAACCCGGCTACTTGCCGTGTTGTTATATCTTAAGTATTGCATAAATAAAAACCTACATACGCGCATGTATATATAATGTCCCAAGGTAAGGTGTTAGCAATAAGCGGGCACCCCCTCAATCAGTGAGTGGGGTGCCCGCTGCTGATCCGTGCTGAGATTGAGGGCAGTCTATCGAATAGTGCCCGCCGGCGTGAGGTAAGCAATAGCGTCATTAGCCAGTGCTTCCCAGTGCTCATCTGTGGCTTTGAGTGCCCTCTGGTATGCCGCGCGGATAGTCTCTGCAGCGTCATTTTCTGGAGTAGCAACTACAAATCGGGAGACCATGGAGGCCGCCTCATTGGTTGCCTGGTGTGTAGCTGCATCTCGGCTGCTCTCTACCCTCAACTGCTCCTTAAGGCGGGCAATAGCAGGCTCCAACATTGCACGGTATGCCTTGTAGGGCTTCTGTCGGTCTGCATCATGGGTGCAGTGCGTATGGGCTTGAGTAAAGATCTCCTGTACAGGCTCTCCTGCAAGCACATGACGTCCAATCATTGAGGGGTAGACACCCAAACCAGCAAACCAGCTCACGTGGTAGCTGTGCTGATAATCCCTGAACGTGGATTCCGCGGTCTCTGCATCGTAGGCGGCGCGCACCAATGCGAGCGCGTCGGCTTCGGGCATGGGGTCGATAACCCACAAGCGAAGCACGTTTCCGGCTAGGTATTTAGGGCTGCTGGTGTGGCTGGTGTAGTGCCACCAGTAAGCGCCTTCGGCCTTGTATTGGGTGAGGGTGCCGAGGGATTCGCCGGTGGTGCGATCCTGCAGGGTTAGACCATCGGGGGTGTAGAGCAGGGCGGGGGCGACTTTTTCCTGATTGGGGCAGGCGGTCGTTCCTCCGAGAACGCCCCTATCGGCTTCGGACATTGCGTTAGTGATGACTGGCACCCAGAGGGCAATATATGAGCCGGGGGTGATTCTGGTCTTCTGTGGGGTGCAGATGTGTTTGTGAAGAGCAGCCATTGGGAGGTCCTTTCTGTAATGCTGAAGCATGTATCCTCTCCTGTTATCGTGTTGTTATGCCTGTATTATTATAAGTTTTTCAAACTGTTTGTACTCATCAAGCTATATAGTGTCCCAACTATTAGAGAAGGGGTGACCGGATCCCCTTCAGCAGTCTGCAAGGTGCTCACAGGGCGGACTGACTGACCTGTGAGCACCTTATGGAAACCACCCAGGCACACCACCTCGGAAACCGGGGGAGCATCTAGTGGGAGCCGTAAACTGTATTGGTTACCTGAATCCGCGCCGGGTGAGAGAAGACCCCGTCCAGGGAGTACTCAGGCTCACCGCTAAGGTCTACCCCATCCACCCACAGCACACGCTTAAACTGATGCTCAGAGAGTGCGCTTTGCAGCTCAGAATTACCGGCGATATGGCGGTTAGCCTCCTCAGTAAGCTGTTCCTCCAGCCCATCCTCCAGCGCGCTTGTTCCATACTCACCAGCAGGCAGCGGCTCATACATGCAGGCCCACGAGCGCATCAGCTCATACCGCGCACCAATCAGCTCAATATACGCATCATGTGCCCGGCTATCGGCGGAATCAAACGGGCGGCACAGTCGCTCAATATCGCAATTCCCGTACTCGAACCCAAAACGGCGGCGGTACTCCTGCGCCTCCTCATCTGCAGCCGACATCGCCTCCAAGGAAAACTGAGGTACCGGCACACGTGCCAGCGTACCGGCGGTAGGGTGCCACAGCTGCACACTCGGGTTCTTCCAGTGGTCATCAATACCCATATAGCAGTCAATCCCAAAGGTCATAGCGAGTCCGATCGTAGGGGCCGAAATGTCGTGTTGTTATGCCTTAATCGTCCCAAATTTCTAAAACTTACCCCTGCGCCACACATGTAATGTCCCACCCCACTAATAAGCGAGCGCCCCTCACCCAATTACTGTACTTGTAGAAAATGGACTGCTTTTCAGCGGGGA
>CALGXU010000397.1 GCA_937935205.1 uncultured Rothia sp. | reverse complement strand
CATATGCCATGGTGTTCTTCTCTTTTCTGTCGTATAGTGCGAACGTTTCAGGTATTTCCCGAACGTTCGTTCGTCTTATTGATTCGTTGTCTTAGTCGTTGCCCTCGGCGAGCACTGCGGCTTCCGTGTCATCGGGCAGGAAGGGCGCGAGCGCCGGTAGCTCCTCCAGGGAGTTCAACCCGAGCTTCGCCAGCAGCAGCTCCGTGGTTTCGTAGAGGGTCGCGCCGCTTCCGGCTTCACGACCGACCTCACGAATCAGCTGCCGTTGGAGCAGCTGACGGATTGCCGCGTCCGCGTTCACCCCTCGAATGGAGGCTACCCTCGCCCTGGTCACCGGCTGCTGGTAGGCAATCACGGCGAGCGTCTCGTAGGCGGGCTTGCTGAGGGTCGCGCTCTTGGAGCGGGTCACGAAGCGCGCCACCCAGGGGGCGAAGTCGTCACGGGCGTAGAGCTTCCAGCCTCCTGCGATGTTCCGCAGCTGGAATCCGCGCGGTTCGGGTGCCACCCGGTTTTCGTCTTCTCCGTAGCCGCTTTCTTCGCCGTTGTACTCGCGGTACAGCTGGTCGAGTGCGTGCTCAACAGCTCGTTCGCTGACGATGAGCGCGGCGGAGAGTTCACGCACGCTCACGGGCGCTTCGGCAACGGCGAGGATCGCTTCGATGGCGCTTTTGACGCCGCCGGGGATTGCCTCGACTTTGGAGAATTCGGCTTCGGCATCGACCGCCACGCTGGGTGCGGTGGAGGGGCCTCCCGCCGGAATCTTTGCCGGTTTCGTTGCCTGTTTCTGCGCCTCTCGGGGTGCAGTTTCCTGCGGTTCCTCGGAGCTGTGGGAACTATCGGAACTGTCGGAGTCCTCTACCGTTTCAGCGGTTTCAGTCTCCCCAACTTCTTTGGTCACCTCAGCTTCTTCGGTCACCTCATCCAGAGGCGCTGTGACTTCCTCGTGCTCAGCCGGCTCAGCATCCTCCACGGCAGGCTTCGAAATCTCAGCCTCTACCGGCGCCAAGTCTGCCTGTTCCGAATCCTCGTCTGCGTTCGGATCCCAGTAGCCCATGTTCACGATGGCAAGGTCGTCAGGGGTGAATTCACGGTCAAAGCGTGAGCCGTGATTACTCATAATCCTCCTCTACCGGTTCCTCGTTCACCTCGGGTGACTCGGATGATTCGGGTGATTCAGGCGCTCCACCGGTTTCGTGCGCGTCCTGAGTGTCTGTTTCTTCGCGAATTACGAACTGTGCAGCGCTCGCGCTCGCACGTACCCGAATGGTTCCGAGCGGTGCGTCCTGTTCCACGTGCAGAGCACCTTCTTTGTAGAGCTCGAGCAGGGCGAGAAAACGAACCACCGCGATTTCTAGTTCGCCGGATCCTTGAACCAGTTCGGCGAAGCTCAGTTCCCGCGCCGCGGTATCGAGCAGGCTGTGCAGAATGTAGTGTTCTTCAGCCGCGATGGTGGTGAGCGGAACGTGCAGGTGTTCGTTGAGTTCTTCAACGATTTCTTCGGGTTCCGGTTCGGGCTCTTTGGGGGTTCGGCTCAGCGCTGCTGCGGCGATGCGGGCGAACTCTTCGGCACCTCCGGTAAAGACCAGCTCGGGTAGCGCCTGGGCGAATCGTTCTTCGAGGGCTACCGCACGGGGAAAACGCTGCGCTTCTTGTGCCCAACGTTCAGCAAAAATATCGGCGACTTCGCGGTAGGCGCGGTATTGCAGCAGACGGGCGAAGAGCAGGTCGCGCGCCTCCAGCAGTGCAACGTCCTCTTCGAGGGGTTCACGATGCTGCGGGAGCAGGCGTGCGGTTTTGAGTTCCAGCAGGGTTGCGGCGGTGACCAGAAATTCGCTCGCTTCGTCGAGTGCACGTTCGGTGCCCTCGGCGTAGAGGGCGTGCAGGTATGCGAGGAACTCGTCGGTGACCTCTGCGAGCGCCACCTCGGTAATGTCGAGTTTGCGACGCGAAATCAGGGTCAGTAGAAGATCAAAGGGACCCTCAAAATTACTGAGGGTGAGGGTGAAACCGCGTTCCGGGTTCTGCAGGCCGCGGCCCTCAGTCCGGGAGGGGGCGGCGGTGTCTGCGTTCGGTGTCGGTACCCTCACGGCAGCGACGTTCGTGGTCATAAACGACCTATTCTCCTTAGGTTTATTCTCCCCGGCTGTGCTGGTCCGGCTGTGTTGGCGCCGTCTCAGATGCGGCTTCTACTTCGCCATTTTTCGGCGTAAGCAGTGCGCGGGGTCTTTAGAATCCACATAATTATACGCCCTCTACCGGTGCGACTCAAGGGTGAGAGTCACCTCAGCAGAGGGCGTATAGGTGCGGGAGGGGCTTTAGCGTGCGCCGCCCTTGTAGATCAGTTCGCGTGCCACCTGGCGGTATGCTTCCGCGCCGGGGTGGCTGGAGGCGTAGCTGAGAATCGGCTCAGCGGACACCGAAGCGTCCGGGAACTTCACGGTGCGCTTGATGACGGTGTCGAATACCTTGTCGCCGAATGCGTCCACGATGCGCGCCAGAACTTCCTTGGAGTGGATGGTGCGGGCATCGAACATGGTGGCAAGTACGCCGGAGATTTCGAGGTCGGGGTTCAGACGGTCCTGAACCTTCTCGATGGAGTCGACCAACAGTGCGACGGCGCGCAGCGCGAAGAACTCACAAATCAGCGGAATGATGACGCCTTCGGAGGCGGTCAGTGCGTTGACGGTCAGCAGGCCCAGGGAGGGCTGGCAGTCGATGAGGATGACGTCGTATTCGTCGCGGACCTTGCGCAGTGCCGAGGCGAGAACCTGCTCGCGAGCCACTTCGTTGACCAGCTGAACTTCAGCAGCGGAGAGGTCAATGTTGGCGGGCAGCAGGTCGATGTTCTCCACGCCGGTGGGCAGGATGACGTCCTTGATGTCGACCTTGCGGTCCATCATGACGTTGTAGACGGTCAGGTCCAGTTCGTGCGGGTTCGCACCGAAACCGGCGGAGAGAGCACCCTGCGGGTCGAAGTCGACCAGCAGCACCTTACGGCCGCATTCTGCCAGTGCCGCGCCCAGGTTAATGGTGGAGGTGGTCTTACCCACGCCGCCCTTCTGATTCACCATAGAGATAATGCGGGCGGGACCGTGGCTGCTCAGCGGAGCCGGGTCGGGGTATACGCGCAGGGGTCGACCGGTGGGGCCGAGTTCTTGAGCCTGAGCTTCAGTCAATGGTTCACCTTCATCAATGAATTCGAAGTTTTAAAGTTTAAGCGTTGTCTATAAGGTTACCTCAAGAGCGGGTGTTCCGCGGATTGACGGGGTTTTATCCCCGTTCGTGGGCACGCGGATGCGCCATGCGGTACACCTCCATGAGCCCCTCGGGCGTGACCTTGGTGTACACCTGCGTGGTAGCGATGGAGGCGTGCCCGAGCAGCTCTTGCACCACGCGAATATCGGCACCACCCTGTAATAGGTGCGTTGCGAAGCTGTGGCGCATGGAGTGCGGTGAGAAGTCGGAGCTGAGCCCTGCGGCTTCGGCGGATTCTTTGAGGATGAGCCAGGCGCCTTGGCGTCCGAGTCTGCCGCCTCGCCCATTGACGAAGAGCGCGGCGGTGCCTTTACCGTGCGCTACGAGGGAGGGGCGGGCACGCACCAGGTACTCTTGGATTGCTTTTTGGGCGTAGCTTCCGAGGGGCACGAGTCGTTCTTTGTTGCCTTTGCCGAAGAGTCGAACGTAGCCGGGCAGGGTGATCTGGTTGCCGTCTTCATCGGTGAGGGTTCCCTCGAAGTGCACGTCGTCGATATCGGCGTTGAGCATTTCGCTCACGCGCGCGCCGGTGGCGTAGAGGAATTCGAGTATGGCTCGGTTGCGTAGCCCGGTGGCGGTTTCACGGTCGGGTACGGCGAGTAGCCACTGGATGTCTTCTACGCTGACTGCTTTGGGTAGGCGCTTAACGTTCTTGGGCGGGGTGACCGGTGCCGCCGGATCGGTGGGTACGATGAGCGCGGAGACCCAGAAGGCGTGCGCTCCACGGACCGCCGCCATGGTGCGGGCGATGGAGTTCGGGCCCAGGGGTAGGGGCAGGCTCGGCGTGCCTTCAGCGGTTGGCGTTTCTTTTTCTGGTGCCTCGGCTTTCTCCGGCTGCCCGGCACGACCTTTCCCCGCGCGCCCGTTTCCAGTACCTCGCCCCGATTCGGAGGCGATCATCAGCGCCAGCGATTCTGCGGCTTCTTCCTGCGCTTCTTGTGCTTCCTGAGAGTCCTGCGCGTTCTGGTTGTTCTTCTCCCCCGCTTCGAATCCAGCAAGGGGCACGGTGGGGGCGGCGAGTTCCCGCATGAAGGAACGCACCTGCGCGGTGGTGATGCGTTCGGGGTCGATGACGCCGAGGGTCGCCATGTAGGCGCTGTATCGTCGCAGGTCACGCGCGTAGGAGGCGATGGTGTGTTCGCTGCTTCCTCGCTCCACACGCAGGTGGATGAGGTACTGGTCAATGGCT
>CALGXU010000396.1 GCA_937935205.1 uncultured Rothia sp. | reverse complement strand
GCCGATTAGGTTAAAGACAAGTAGCGTAAAGCTTCGTCCGGGGAAAAACAGGCGAAGCTTAGTATAAATGCTCTTCATTGGTCCTCGTTGGTGAGTATACTCGCTGGCCCCTGAGTGAGAAAAGACCAACATTGCACGCCAATTTTAGCACGCGGCATCTAAATATTTTCGGTATCAAGCTTGTACTTTAGGTCATCTTTAGTCGAAAGAAGAACCTCTAATTCATAGCCAAAACATAAGACCTTGAGGGGTATTTGCCACACACAGGAAAAGGAACCGTTGCAGGTGCAAGTAACTCGGTATGATAGATACTATTCATTCAGCAAACCCAGCACTTCCGGCTTCCCTGTTCACTGTTGGGTACGTCAATTAGAAAAGGCTTTTTGATGGGCATCTTCAACATCAAGTCCCTCAAGGACAAGTACGCGCGGGGCTCCTCCGAGGACAAAACCAACTCCGCAGAAACTGCCGAAGCGCAGCCGACAACCGCTGCTTCTTCCTCCGCAAATATTGCCGACGGAGTCCGCTCCCTCATCAAGAGCAACCCAGAACTGGCAGGCAAGAACCGCCGCGGGGTAGCAGGTCGCGCCATCACCCCCGACGGTTCGCTCCGTGAAGTCATCGAGGACTACGAAGCTCACTCCCCCGCCGCAGTAGCTTCTCAGGAAGTTACCCCTGAAGAAGAGCTCAGCGCCGACGGCACCGCTACCGTCTCCGCGCAGCCCCTCACCCACACCAATATTGAAGCAGCCCCCGGTGACATCCTCGATGTAGACGGCAAGCCCGCAGGACCCAGCATTATCCGCGTGGGTCAGCACAACGCACCTACCGTTGATGCCGAAGAGCTCGCCGACCCGGAAGAAGCCAACAGCCAGAGCGCAGGAAACGCGCAGCCCTCCCCCGCTACTAACACCCGCGGCGAGCGCACCCCGCTGTTCAAGCTCTCCCCCAAAACCCTCGATCGTGCCGGTAGCACTAGCGGTGACGGCCCATTCGAAGCCGTCTTCGTCTGCACTGGAAACATTGCCCGTAGCGCATCCGGCGAGGTGATTTCCAAGCACCTTGCCGCAGAGTACGGTCTGGAAGACAAATGGATTTTCTCCAGCGCAGGCACCGGTGCCCTCGTCGGTCACGGAGTCTACGAACACGTAGCCAACGAGCTCATTGAGCGCGGCTATAATCCGGAGGGCTTCGCGTCCCGCCAGCTCAACGAGCAGATTATCGAGAACGCCACCATCATTTTGGTGGCCGAAAAGGTACACGCCGATTGGATTGTGCGCGAGTGGCCCCAACACCACTCCAAGATTAAGCTACTCAAGCAGGCTGCTCGCATTCGCGAGGATGCACGCCGCGCCGAGCCGCTCTCTTACCTCTACGCCTACGGTGCCCGCCCGCTTGATAGCGACAAGCTGGAAGACCCCTACCGCCGGGGCCCCGCAGCAGCGAAGGTTGCAGTGGATGAGGTGGAGCAGTCCCTGCGTGTGATTCTGCCCTGGCTCGCACAAGCACACCGCTAAGCATACGACGCTAAATACAGCACTAACCCGGCTGAAACAAATCTCTGTTCCAGCCGGGTTAGCTTTAGCCTCTATCACAAGAAAGTCCCCCACCGACCACGGTCAGCGGGGGACTTTCTACATGCTCTGAGAAAACTTAGTGATCGAAAATCTCGGTCACAGAGCCCTCGTCGAAGACCTCACGGATAGCGCGAGCAATCAACGGAGCAATCGAGAGAATAGTCAGGTTATCGAACTGCTTCTCTTCCGGCACGGGCAGGGTGTTAGTCACGACGACCTCCACAGCACCGCACTGAGACAGACGCTCAGCAGCCGGATCGGACAGAACCGGGTGGGTAGCTGCGATAATAACTTCCTTCGCGCCCTTGTCCATGAGGACCTTCACAGCGCCAGCAATGGTGCCGCCGGTGTCAATCATGTCGTCAATCAGCACACAGGTACGACCCTCGATGTCACCCACAACAGTCTTAGAAACAGCCTGGTTGGGGACGTTGATATCGCGGGTCTTGTGCACGAACGCCAGGGGTGCGCCGTCCAGCAGATCAGCCCAGTGCTCAGCCACACGCACACGACCGGTATCCGGGGACACAACGGTCACGTTGGACAGGTCATCCACACGCTCGCGGATGTGCTTAGCCAGAACCGGAATCGCGAAGAGGTGATCCAGCGGGCCGTCGAAGAAGCCCTGAATCTGCGAAGTGTGCAGATCCACGCACATCAGGCGGTCAGCACCAGCGGTCTTGTACAAATCCGAAATCAGACGTGCCGAGATGGGCTCGCGGCCCTTGTGCTTCTTATCCTGACGAGCGTAGGGGTAGAAGGGAGACACCACGGTAATGGAACGAGCGGATGCACGCTTGAGCGCATCAATCATAATGATCTGCTCCATGAGCCACTCGTTGATAGGTGCCGGGTGCGACTGAATCACGAACGCGTCCGCACCGCGCACCGACTCCTCAAAGCGGACGTAGGTCTCGCCATTGGCGAAGGTGTATGCGGAGGTGGGCAGCAGGTCGTGATCAAGTGCCTTCGCAATCTCCTCGGCAAGCTGGGGGTGTGCTCGACCGGAGACCACTACAAGCTTGCGCTCACCGGGGTTGGTAATCTCGCTACTCATGGTGTTGTTCTTTCCTCGAATTAGGATTCTGCCGGTTCCTGCGCACCAGCTGCCTTAGCAGCCTCGGCGGGTTCGGTACCAGCACGGTTCTTCAGAACCCAGCCATCGATAGTGCGCTGGGAAGTCTCAGAGTAGGCGAGGGCGCCCGCAGGAACATCCTTACGGATCAGCGCGCCCGCGCCGGAGTAGGCACCGTCACCGACAGTAACAGGTGCAACATAAATGCCTGCAGCACCCATACGGGCGTGCGCGCCAATCACGGAGCGGTTCTTCACCAGGCCGTTGTAGTTTGCGAAGATAGAGCCAGCACCAATATTCGCGCCCTCACCGATGGTGGCGTCACCAACGTAGGACAGGTGCGGGACCTTAGCGCCATCGCCAATCTGCGAGTTCTTAGCCTCGCAGAAGGTGCCGAGCTTAGCGTCCTTGCCCAGGGTGGTACCGGGGCGCAGGTATGCGAAGGGGCCAACAGTTGCGCCTTCGCCAATGACAGCGCCGTGACCGTGCGCGCGGATGACGGTAGCGTCAGCCTCAACGGTCATGTCAGTCAGGGTGGTGTCGGGGCCAATGGTGGCGCCGGTAGCGACGGTGGTGGAACCGTGCAGCTGCACACCGGGCAGGAGAGTCACATCGTTCTCAATGGTGACGGTGACGTCAATCCAGGTGTTCTCAGGATCAACGATGGTCACACCGTTACGCATATGGGCCTCAAGGATGCGGTTGTTGAGCATACGACCCAGCTGAGCCAGCTGCACGCGGTCGTTAGCACCCTCAACCTCCCAGCGGTCCTCAATAGCCAGAGCGGAGGTGCGGTAGCCCTTAGAACGAGCGATGGACAGAACGTCAGTAATGTACTTCTCGCCCTGTGCGTTGTTGGTAGTCACCTCAAGCAGCGCCTCACGCAGAACAGCCGCGTCAAAAGCGTAAATACCGGAGTTAATCTCGGTGATTTCAAGCTCTTCGGGGGAAGCGTCCTTCGCCTCAACAATGGCGGTCACTTCGCCAGCCTGGTTACGGACAATACGGCCGTAGGCGCCGGGCTCATCCACGTGAGTGGTCAGAACGGTAACAGAGTTCTTGTCTTCCTCGTGGAAAGCAATCAGCTCACGCAGGGTCTCGGGGCGCAACAGGGGAACGTCACCGTAGGTCACCAGGACGGTGCCGGAGACGGGAGCCTGCGCGTCCAGAGCATTCAGACCAACCTCAACAGCGCGACCGGTACCCGGAATCTCATCCTGATCAACAATGGTTACTTCAGAATCAAAAGCGAGGACGTGCTCAGCAACCTTATCGCGCTGGTGGCGCACCACAACAGCAAGACGCTCAGGGTTCAGGTCACGTGCAGCGGCAACAGCGTGCTCCACCATGGAACGACCACCAATGCCGTGCATAACCTTGGGGGTAGCGGACTTCATGCGCGTACCAGCGCCTGCGGCGAGAACGATCACTGCAGAGGGTGCCAGTTCAGTATTCACTGGGAAGACTCCTTAGACGAGGTTGTAAGAGTGAGGAGTGAGCGCGGACCGCTAACTCTCTAATCAACGGTGCCGTTGAGTGCTTACGCTCCGCCACTAGGACTCGAACCTAGACAAACGGCTCCAAAGGCCGCTGTGCTGCCATTACACCATGGCGGATTATCCATACATTCACATGAGTTCCTGGCGACAGGCCCTCATTGTCATTGACCGCCATTTTGGGCATAGAACAGCGCAATGCAGGAAATGCTTTCCTCAGTTTATCAAATATCTGTGCTCAACTTAGCCGCGCACCCCGCAATCCCCACAGCTTTTCTCACCGCCACCGACTACCCCTTCGTCAAAGCTTGGAGCGCTACGTTGAACTGAAGACTCACCCTGTACTCTAGAAGGCGTGGCACATCTACTTGGCGGCGAATCGCTGCACCTCGAATTCCCTACCCGAACCATCTTTGAAGGCATCACGGTCGGCCTGAACGAAGGCGACCGCATCGGCATTGTCGGTCGCAACGGCGACGGCAAGTCCACCCTCATGAAGATCCTTGCTGGCCGGCTCGAACCGGACTCCGGCCGCGTCACCGTGCGCGGCGGCACCCGCATCGGTTACCTCGACCAGTCAGACGTCCTCGACGACGACCACACCGTCGGCTACGCGATTGTGGGCGACACCCCCGAGTACGAATGGGCGTCGCAGGCACGCATCCGCGATGTCATCTCCGGCCTGGTCTCTGACCTGCCCTGGGACGCACCCGTCTCTTCGCTCTCCGGCGGTCAGCGCCGACGCGTAGCGCTCGCCTCCCTGCTCGCGCAGGAGTGGGACGTGCTCATGCTCGACGAGCCCACCAACCATCTGGACGTTGAAGCCATCACCTGGCTTGCCAACCACCTGAAGTCCCGCTGGCCCAAGAACGCGGGCGGCCTCATGGTCGTCACCCACGACCGCTGGTTCCTCGACGAAATCTGTACCGACACCTGGGAGGTGCACGACCGCATCGTCGAGCCCTTCGAGGGCGGCTACGCGGCATACATTCTGCAACGTGTGGAGCGCGACCGTCAGGCAGCCGCAGCGGAGGCGAAGCGTCAGAACCTCATGCGTAAGGAGCTCGCTTGGCTGCGCCGCGGTGCGCCCGCGCGTACCTCCAAGCCGAAGTTCCGCATTGATGCTGCCAACGCCCTCATTGCGGACGTTCCGCCGGTGCGTGACACCGTGGAGCTGAAGAAGATGGCGGTCTCCCGCCTCGGCAAGGACGTGGTCGATCTCGAAAACGTTTCCGTCGTCTACGACGACCCCTCGATGCCCGGCGGCAAGCGCCCGGTGCTGAAGAAGGTCACCTGGCGTATTGCCCCCGGCGAGCGCACCGGCATCCTGGGCGTGAACGGCGCGGGTAAGTCCACCCTGCTCTCTCTGGTGACCGGCGATCTGAAGCCGACCGAGGGCCGCGTCAAGCACGGTAAGACCGTGAAGATTGCGACCTTGACCCAGCAGCTCGATGAGCTCAACGAGGTCGCTAACGACCGCGTCTCGGATGTGATTGGCCGCAAGAAGCGCAGCTACATTGCCGATGGTAAGGAGCTATCCCCCTCGCAGATGCTGGAGCGTCTGGGCTTTACCAGCGCGCAGCTGTCTACCCCGGTCAAGGACCTTTCGGGTGGTCAGAAGCGTCGCCTGCAGCTCATGCTGATTCTGCTGGATGAGCCGAATGTGCTGATTCTCGACGAGCCGTCCAACGACCTGGATACCGATATGCTCGCCGCGATGGAGGACCTGCTGGACACCTGGCCGGGCACCCTGCTGGTGGTCAGCCACGACCGTTACCTCATGGAACGCGTCACCGATCAGCAGTACGCCGTGATTGACGGTTCATTCCGTCACTTGCCCGGCGGTGTGGACGAGTACCTGGCGCTCTCTGCAGCCGGTGCTGGCGGTTCTGCCGCCGGTAGCGCGCAGGCGCGTGCCGCATCCTCGGCGCAGGCTTCTGCTGAGCCGGATACCCCGAAGGTCTCCGGTGCTGAACTGCGTGCGGCGCAGAAGGAGTCCGGTGCGATTGAGCGCCGCCTCGCCAAGCTCGCTGCAGAGCAGGAGAAGCTCTCCGAGCAGATGAGCGCCCACGACGCCTCCGATTACGCCGGTTTGGCGGCACTTGGCGAGCAGCAGCAGACACTTCAGGATGAGATTGACGAGCTAGAAATGCGCTGGCTCGAACTCTCCGAGTTGCTGGGCTAACACCAGCTTCATGTGCCATATGTAACAGCGGATTTATCATCTGCTTCCGCGGGATACCGCCTCGTTCCGGGGCGGTATCCCGTTACTATAGGTATTAGCTTTTATCACTTTTAGGGAGCAATTTTTCCCGCCCGCCCTTATGAAGGTATCTATGCTCAACACTCTCAAACAGCTCAAGCATCAGCATTTCCTGAAGCAGAAGACTAAGCGCCGCGCGGCACGCATCGAAAAGTTCCGCGCCTCCGGCGTCACCATCGGTGACGGCACCTACGTGCATCCCAGCTCCGAAATTCTTCCCGGTGCCCAGATTGGCTCCGGTTGCTGGGTCAACCGCGATATCTTTATCGACCGCGCCGCACAGATCGGCGACCGCGTCTACCTGGGTCCGCGCGTCACCCTGTGCACCGCAAGCCACGAGATGGGTCCTTCCCGTCAGCGTGCCGGCGAAAATATTGAGGCCCCCATCGTGATTGGTGACGGTTCCTGGCTTGGACAGAATGTATCCGTCATTGCCGGCGTGACCATTGGTGCCGGATGCATGATCGCAGCGGGCGCCGTCGTTGTGTCTGATTGCGAGCCGAATGGCCTGTACGCTGGTGTCCCCGCCCGCCGTATCAAGGACCTCGATGAATAACATGAGCGAAAAGTACGAGTACGAGGCATCCGTCGTCATCCCCGCATACAACGCAGCCCACTTCATCACGACACAGCTGGAAGCTCTAGCTAAGCAAACCACCACCCGCTCTTTTGAGGTGCTCGTCAGCGATAACGGCAGTACCGATAACACCATTGCTCTGGTTGAGGCTTTCGACGCCCCTTACCCCCTCCGCTGGGTGGATTCCAGCAATATTAAGGGCCCCGCTAACGCCCGTAATGTTGGTGCACGTGAGGCACGCGGCAAGATTCTCGTCTTCTGCGACTCCGACGACTACGTAGAAACAGGGTGGCTGGACGGTCACTTGGCGGTCCAGGATGAGCACGGTCCCGCACTCGTTTCGGGTGCTAACTTGCACAATAACAATCCTGTTGAGGTGCTCAACGCCTACGGTGTTCCCCTCGACTCTGATGAGAAGGTCCTAGCGAATCCCTCTCTGGTAGAGAGCGAAGAAGAAATCCCGCCTTTCGCCGGTTTCCTGCCCTCAATTACCGGTTGTAATTTTTCTGTCCCGCGCGATGTGTACCTGCGCAACAGCGGCATGGACTGTAGCTACATCGCAGGTTCTGAAGAAACCGATTTCTCCTGGCGTGTCAGCCAGAGCGGCATCCCCTTCTACAAGACATATGCGTCGCTGGTGCACTACCGTCTTCGTTCTACCCCGAAGAAGATTTTCCGTCAGCAGCGCAACTACCAGCACTACCGTATGCTCCTGTGGATGCGCTTCAAGGACCAGGGCATGAATGGCCCCAGCATCAAGTACTCCGTCATTGCTCTGGCAAAGTCCCTACCGCTGTTGCTTTCCCCAGCCACTCGTCTGGTGGGTGCGCGAGAAGCAGGCGCAAACTTGGGCGCGCTTGAGGGCATGTTCCAGTACCGCTTCCGCACGGTTCCCGAGCGTCAGCTGATGGATAGCTAAAAATATCGTAGATATAAGAGAATGCCGGTTCTAGAGTGAATCTAGAACCGGCATTCTCTTATATTCAGGTTTATATTCGCACCCTAGACTAGCGCTGAATAGAGTCGAAAATTTCTTCCCAACGGCGAACAATATGCTCCGGGGTGTATTCCTGGGCCTTCTGGAAGCAACGCGCAGACTTCTCCGCGCGTTGCACATCATCGCCCATCGCAACACGCAACTGCTCGGTCAGCGCCTCTACGCTACGCTCCTGCGCCAGGTAACCCACCTGGGGAAGCACATCACGCAAAACCCAGCACGAAGGGTAGGACACCATGGGAGTACCCACACGCATCGCTTCCTGCAGGGACATCGGTGCGCCCTCAAAGTCAGACGCGCCAATGGTCAACGACGCTTCGGCATACGCCTCAAGTACCTGCTCAGAGTTCAGAGGACCGCCCACCACGATACGCTCAGCTAGGGCAGAATCCAGAGAAGCAATACGCTCCTTCATCTGACGCTCAATCGCTTCATCGCCGCTACCGTTAAGCTTCAAAATCCACTCGGGGAACTCCGTCGCACACGCGATAAAGCTCTCTAGAATACGCATCAGGCCTTTCTCCTCAGAGTAGCGGCCGATAAATTGCACCGCCGGTTTCTTCTGCTCAGCCAACGCCAGAACCTTCCGCTCAACAGCAGGGTCCAACGATGCGTTCAGGTTCGATACAGCATCCACCGGACGGTTCAGCCACTGGGCAAAAAGCTGCGCGTCACCTTCAGAAAGCGCAACGAAAGAATCAAAGGTATCGGAAATCTGACGCAGCTCTTTCTCTGCGTCCAGGCGGTACGAGCTGTCATAGCTACTATGGAACTCGTACAGATAGCCAATCCCCTGCTTCTGAGCAGAACGCGCATAATCCACCAGGTACGCGGCGATACCGGTCATCGTCGTCAAGATAACAGTCTCCTCGCCCAAAGACTGTAGGTAACGCCGGGTACGTGCCGCGTTATAGCGGTCCCACAGAGCCGTAAAACCCTTCTTAGCAGCAAGCACCGTGCCCAAGGGTCCGGGATTGTCAAAAGCCAATTTATTGTGGGTAGTCTTCGAGACGAGATCTCCGGAGTGCACCACAAAATCGGGGGTCACGGCATCCGGATTATTGCCCGTATTGTCGTAGAGAGCCAAATAGCTAACGTTGTAGCCTGCCTCTTCAAATGCGCGGCCCAGCAACCTATTGACGGTCGTGATACCGCCCAGAAGACTAAAACGGTCCTGGGCAATAACAATATTTTTAACCTTCATCGTATTCTCCCTTTCAATTAGAGAACGGTAGAAGTCAGTGAGTGATAGAACTGCTATCTATGGTGCCAGTATAATCGCGACAATCAGGCACTCATCGCGTTCACCGCGTGGTGGCCCGTAGCACGAAGAGAAGAAGCAAGAGACTCCGCCCGATCCTGCGAAGAGGCGAGCAGAAGCACCGTCGGACCGGAACCAGATACCAGCGAGGCGTACACGCCCTCGCTATCGCGCAGGTTCAGGGTCTGTTCCAGCTGCGGAGCACACGAAAGCGCGGGAGTCTGCAGATCGTTACGTAGCATCGGCGCCAAGGAGGCGAGCGCCGCCTCCGAACCGTCATAGGAGCTCAGCACAGACAGAAGCTCCGCGGGTTCCACCAGCTCACCGGAGGCGGGGTACAGCCCCGAGGCACGGCCCGCATCCAGCTGTTTGAACACGCTGGGGGTTGAGAGGCCAAACTGCGCGGCAACAATCACCAGGTGCAGAGGCTCTTGAGGCGCCGCAACGTTCTGTAGCTCAGTACCGGTCCCCTGCCCCAGGGCGAGGGTCTGCCCGAGCGCAGCGCGCACGCTAAAGGGAATATCGGCACCCAGCTGCGCGGCGAGACGTTCATAATCTGTCTGGGTCAGCAGCGCATCCGTGCGGCCGGTCGCGTGCAGGTAGCGGTCCGTAGCAATCAGCGCGGCGGCAGCATCAGCAGAGCCGCCAGCCATGCCGCCTGCCACAGGCACAGCCTTCGCGATATGCAGGTGCAGTGCCGGGGCAGACTCAATGCCGTGCTCTGCGAGAATCAGCTCGGCGGCACGGTACACGAGGTTCCGCTCATCCATCGGCACGTCGGCAGGGTCGAACTGTCCCGCCTGCATCTGCTGATCCACCAGGGAGCCGGGCACAATATCCATGCTCAGACTCAACCCCGGCGTCTGCCCTTCATAAACCGTGATGGTCTCCGTCAGAGAGACCGCCGCAAAAAGCGTAGTCAACGGGTGGTAGCCGTCCGGGCGGACATTCCCCACGGCGAGGTACAGATTGACCTTACCGGGGGCATCAACCGAAATAGCGACCTGGGAGGCGGTACTCATCAGCGCATACACCTTTCGCGCGGGAACTCGCGTGAGAACGTCAGTGAAAGAACGTCTATGAAAAATTCAAAAGCGGGAAGAAGCTACTCCGCTACAGGCTCAGCCGGGACAGTCAGCGAAGCCTCCGCAATGCGGATAAAGCCGTGAATATCCAGCTTCTCACCGCGTTCCGTCGGAGCGATACCGGCAGCCACCAGAATCTGCTCCGCACGCGCACCCGAACCCGCCCAGGAGCTCAACGCAGCGCGCAGAGTCTTACGGCGCTGGGCGAAAGCGGCGTCCACAATCGTGAACACCAGGTCACGGTCAACGGTAGAGAGAGGCTCCTCGCGCATACGGAAACCCACCAGGCCCGAGTTAATCTTCGGCGCAGGCCAGAACACGTTCTTGCCAATCACTCCGGCCTTATACACCTCGGCATACCAATTAGCCTTCACCGAGGGAACACCGTAAATCTTTGAACCCGGGGTCGCCGAAAGACGGTCGGCGACCTCGTCCTGAACCATCACCAGGGCGTGACGGATGCTCGGGAACTGCGCAAACAGGTGCAGAAGCACCGGAACCGCCACGTTATAGGGCAGGTTCGCCACCAGAGCATCCGGAGTGCGAGGCAACTCGGTGACCTTCAGAGCGTCCATGAGCACCACGTCAATATCGCCCGCCTTCTCGGGGCGGAACTTCTCAATCGTGTGCGGAAGCTGCTGAGCCAGCGGCGGGTCAATCTCAACCGCAACCATGTCCTTCGCAGCGTCCAGGATACCGAGGGTCAACGAGCCCAGGCCCGGGCCAACCTCCAGCACCGTCTCCTCCGGTGAAATCTCTGCCGCGTTGACAATACGACGAATCGTATTGGGGTCAATCACAAAGTTCTGCCCAAGAGTCTTCGTAGGACGAATACCGAGCATCTCGGCAAGCTCACGAATCTCAGCAGGGCCGAGCAGGGGCAGATCGTTCACGATGTTCCTTCACGTAGGTGGATGGTGGGGAGGTTACAGTTTAGGTTACCGCGAGAAACGCTGCTTTACCTCATCAACAGTGGCGTCCAGAGCGTTCTTCGCATTTGCAATACGCATCTTCGGAGCCAACGCAATGCGCAGGCGATCCAGAGCACTCGCACCCTTCTGCTTCTCCGTCAGCATCTCCAGGTGGCTCTTACCGGATTCCAGGATGACGCTGCTACCCTCCCAATCGCACAGGCCAGGCTGTACAAAACGCACATCTACACCCCACTGCTGATACAGCTTGTAATCGTCAGCCACAGTGCCCGGCACTTTGTCCTCAAACTGCTTGAGCAGCAGCTCAGCACCCGAACGGGAAATCAAGTACAGACCGGTACAGCCCAGGCGGGCCGAACCGTACAGCTTGCCCATACGGTACTTACCGTGCACAAAAGGAGACAGCAAAGACAGGCGAATATAGTCCACGCGCGGATTCATGGTGCCCGCCTTGAACGAGTACGCATCGCACAGGTTCACCATCTGCACCTGCGGGTACTTGGTGATGATTGCGTTCACCACCGCCTCGGCATCCGGAGAAATAAGGATGTCGTCCTCAGCAATCAGAGCCCAGTCAGCATCCGAGGCGACAAAGTCCTCCCACATCTTCACGTGGCTGAGCATACAGCCACGTTCAGCCGGGGTGGGGTCACGATGCCAGCGGCTACGGAAAAGTTCAACATCAAATTCATCATCGGTCACATGATTATCGCGGTTATCCACCGCAGAATAAGGCACGAAATCCTTCGCGGGCGCGCCCACCGAATAGAACGATTCAAAGCGGTTCGCGCCATCCAGGCCCAGAACATACTTCAGAATCTTTGCCATAGTGTCCTCTCTAAAGCACCAGCCATGGGGCGCTCAACATAAAATCTCGTAGGGAGGTTTGCAGCACCAAATTTTGAACACGTCATTGAGGCACCATACGTGCCTAAATACTGCAGACCAGATCATGGCATAGCTGTTTGAGTGAGTTATTTGTAGTTGCTACAGTCTAGCACGCAGTGCACACACCGTGAGGCAACTCAGTGTAGCTATTCGCTACAGACTGTACATGCCTACCACTGCCCGTAAACCCGCTCCGAATTCTCACGAATACGGCGGCAGAGTACCTCCAGCTCCTCACCGCGGTGAGCAGCCATGAACCGCACCGTGTAATTCGTCATGTAGGACGCATTCGGGCGGCCGCGGAACGGATGCGGAGTCAAGAACGGCGCATCCGTCTCAGCCAGAATCAGCTCCGGACGAGCCATCGCTAACGACTCCTGAATACCCTTCGAATTCTTGAACGTCACCGTGCCGGCAAAGCTCATATACCAGCCGCGCTCATTGCAGATTGCGGCAAGCTCCGGGCCACCCGAGTAGCAGTGGAACACGGTACGTTCCGGCGCGCCCTCTTCATCCAGGATGCGCACAACATCCTCGTGCGCGTCACGGTCGTGAATCTGCAGCGCCAGGTTGTGCTTCTTCGCAATGCGAATATGCTCGCGGAAGCTGTAATGCTGCGCCTCCTTGCCTTCTTCGCCGGTGCGGAAATAGTCCAGGCCGGTCTCACCAATAGCGCGCACGCGGTCGGCAGTGGCGAGCTCGTCGAGGGTGGCGAGCGCCGCCTCCAGCTGACCGGCTGCAGCCAGCTCGGGGGCGGTGTTGGGGTGAATGGCGACGGCGGCCAGCACACGCTCGTCAACCTGGGCGGCGGCGGCCGCGTACAGGGAGGAGGGGATATCGCATCCGACCTGCACGATAGCGGCGATGCCGAGCTTTTCGCCGGCATCGAGTGCGTCGCGGGCGCTGATTTCTACTTCGCCGTCGAGCAGGTCCATGTGGGTGTGGTTATCCACGATGGGGTACGGCAGCGGCTCGGGGGCGGGCGGGAACACCAGGTTGCGGCTGCGGCCATTCTCCCCGGTGGTGGAGCGGCGGCGGGTTCCTTCGCCACCTTCGGCGTCGCTGATGCCGGTGTAGAGTTCCGCCTTATAGGGTGCGGGTACTTCACCGGGCACCGGCTGCCAGCCGTCAGGCAGGGCGGTTGCCCGAAGTGCCGCGGGGGTGGGCAGGGTGTAGTTCGCCAGTGCGGCGAGGGAGTTCAGGTACTCCTGGGTGATTTCAGGACCGGGATGGCTCTGACACATTGATAAATCCTCGGGATAAAACTTGGGGGGATAAAGCTGCAGGATGATTATGGGTTATTCGGAGCGGGCAGCCAGTGCCGCCTCGTACAGGTCACGTTTGGAGGTGCCGGTCTCGGCGGCGACCGCGGCGCAGGCGCTCTTGAGGCGCTCGCCACCCGCTACACGGTCGAGGACCAGCTGCACTACATCCTGCGCTTCGGGGGTTTCGGGGGCTTGTGCACCCTCAACGATAATGACGATTTCGCCGCGGACGCGTTCAGACTCAGCCCATTCGGCAAGCTCTGCCAGGGTACCGCGTCGAACCTCTTCGTGGAGCTTGGTTAGCTCACGGCTGACCGTTCCGCGGCGCTCAGCACCGAAGGTCTGCACGAAGTCTGCCAGGGTCGCGGCGGTGCGGTGCGGGGATTCGTAGAAGATCATGGTGCGCTCCTCCCCTGCCAGCGATGCGAGGCGGCGGGTGCGCTCGGAGCCTTTGCGGGCGAGGAAGCCTTCGAAGGTGAATCGTCCGGTGGGCAGACCGGAGAGCGCGAGCGCGGTCAACGCCGCGGAGGGGCCGGGCACCACGGTGACGGGCAGGTCGGCTTCCGCGACGGCTGCGGCGGCAACGTAGCCGGGGTCAGAGATGGTGGGCATGCCCGCATCCGAGAGCAGCAGCACACGCTGACCGTCCTGTACCGCTTGCACGATGGTTTCGCTACGTTCTTCTTCGTTGTGGTCGTGGTTGACGATGATGCGGCCGCGGGTGCGCACCCCAAGCCCGGAGGCGAGGGTTCGTAGTTTGCGGGTGTCTTCAACGGCGATGAGGTCTGCGGTAGCGAGGGCTGAGCGCAGTCGGTCGGAGGCGTCAGCGAGGTTGCCGATGGGGGTGCCGCCGAGGATGAGCACGCCACCTTCTTCGGAGGTGACAGCAGTGTCAGCGGTATCAGCCTCGGGTGCCTCGACCGTTTCTGAGGGGGCTGTGTTTTCTAAGGAGTCGGTGGTTTCTTCGGTGTATTCTGCGGGTGCGGTCATGGCAGGCCTCGTGTCTCTGTCTGGTCTTCGTGTACCCCCTAAGTGTAACGCCCGCGCTCTGCCCGCTGCCGGGTAGAGGCGCCGGGTGAGCTTGCCGGTAAAAGCGGCTGGTGCGGGCGAGCTACGGTGCGTCATATAAGCCGTTCACGGGCTGAAATGGTGCATCGTGCGTTCTGACCCTTTAGGATTGATGGGGTGAAGATACCTAAGCTACTTTCTCCCGCATCTGCCGCTCCGGCTGGCCCGACTGGTTCGACCCGTTCTTCGTCTGAACGTGGTCGTTACGGCCTAGATTCTCTGCTGGATGCGCTCGCTGTTGCCTATATTCGTGCCCCGCGTTGGGGCTGGTTGGCGCCTGCATTGATTGTGCTGGTTGCCGGTATTCTGCGTTTTTATAATTTGGCGCATCCGAATGCCATTGTTTTTGATGAGACGTACTACGCCAAGGATGCCTATTCGTATGTGCATTATGGCTATGAGTTGAGCTGGTCGAAGGACGCTAATGCTTCCTTCGCGGCCGGCCACCCGTCGGGTCTGTTGCCGGATTCGCCGGAGTATGTGGTGCATCCGCCGTTGGGTAAGTGGATGATTGCCGCGGGCATGGCAATCTTTGGTGATAATAATCCCTTTGGTTGGCGTGTTTCTGCTGCGGTGATTGGCACCCTGTCGGTGGCGTTGATTGCGTATGCTGGCTGGTTGCTGTTCCGTTCGATGACGGTGGCGACTATTGCGGCGCTTCTGGCTGCTGTGGATGGCCTGATGCTGGTGGAGTCTCGTTTGGCTCTGCTGGATATTTTCCAGATGTTCTGGATTCTCGCGACTTTTGTGTGTCTGGTGCTTGACCGTATTCAGGCGCGGCGCGTGTTGGCGCGCAATATTGCGGAGGCGGCACGTCAGAATAGCGGTGTGCTTCCGCCGATGCCGTGGGGCCCGAGCATGGGTCTGCGCCTGTGGCGTTTCGCCGCGGGTGTGTGTGCCGGTGCCGCGGTGGGCGTGAAGTGGAATTCGCTGTTCTTCGTTGCGGCGATGGGTCTGCTGACGGTGTTCTGGGATATTAATGCTCGCCGTATTGTGGGCCTGGACAAGTGGGGGTTGACGGCGCTGGTGCGTGACGGCATCCCAGCGTTCTTCCAGATAATTGGTGTGGGTTTGCTGGTGTATTTGAGCACCTGGGCGGGCTGGTTCCAGTCGTCGAACGCGTATTTCCGCCGCTGGGCTGTTGAGAACCCGGGCAAGGGTGTTCTGTGGCTTCCTGAGGATCTGCGTTCCCTGTGGGAGTACCATGTCTCGGCGTTTAAGTTCCATTCTGGTTTGAGCAGCCCGCATACGTATTCTTCGCAGGCGTGGCAGTGGCTGGTTTTGGGTCGCCCGACCTCGTACTACTATGAGTCGCCGAAGCTGGGTTCTTCGGGTTGTACCGTGAAGTCCTGTTCCGAGGCTATTTTGAATATCGGTAACCCGGCGATTTGGTGGGCTTTTATTCCGGCGATTATTGTGGCGCTTCTAGTTCTGCTGCTGAAGCGGGATTGGCGTTTTGGCGCGCTGCTGGTTGTGTTCGGTGCGGGCTATTTCCCGTGGTTTATGTACCCGACTCGCACGATGTTCTACTTCTACGCGCTGTCCTTTGAGCCGTTCCTGATCCTGCTGTTGGCGGGCGTTTTGGGTCTGGCACTGTCGGGTGCTCGCGGTTCGGTGTTACGTGCTCGTTTGGGCGTGACGCTGGTGGCGATATACCTGGTGGGCGTGCTGGTGTTGAGCGCGTACTTTATGCCGCTGTGGACTGCTCAGGTGATTCCGTATGAGCAGTGGTATTCGCATATGTGGTTTAAGTCCTGGATTTAGGCTCGGGTTTTAGGCTCGGGTTCTGAGCTCGGGTTTTAGGCTCGGGCGATGCGAGCTTGGGTATAGCAAAGGGGGCTGGGTTCTACCGTGTGGTAGAGCCCAGCCCCCTTTGGGTGCCCTTTCCGCGTTGGTTCGTGCGGTGGGGCGGCTGATGGTTTTTAGTTGTCGCCGACGCGTGTTTTAGTTGTCGCTGACGCGTGCGGAGGCGAGCTTGACGCGCAGTTCCTGGCGTTCCTGGCGGCGGCGTTCTGCCTTGAGCTTGCGGTATTTGGTGGGCCAGGTGGTCACGAGCAGGAGGGTAATCTGCGCTGCCACGAGGAGCGCTACGGCGATTGCTGCGTCGATCCAGAATTGCGGCGGGTAGAGGCGGATGAGGGAGCTTCGTACGGAGAACTCCCAGTTGCCCTGCGGGAAGAATACCTGGTGGAAGGTGGTGAACAGCCATTCCCAGCCGAAGACGCCCACAACGCCGAGCACCGCGATGAGTCCCAGGGTAATCCATGCGCCGCTAAAGAGGCTGCGGCGGATGGTTCCAGGGGCGCGCTCGCGCAGGGAGATGCTGCTCAAGAGCGTCAGCAGGAAGAGCGCGGCAACGGCTACGGTGGCGATGAGCAGTACCCATTTCACGTCGTGCATGTGGTTCACTTCTGCTTCGGTGAAGGCGAGGGTGTTGTCGGCGCCGGTGGTGACGCGGGCGAGGTATTCTCGCGGCGCGAAGTTGTTGATGTAGTCCACGCCGTAGGAGCCCAGGCGCATCCTCTCGACCAGGTAGTAGCCGTAGCTGTCTTCAGGGAATCCGGGTCGGTGGTATTCGAGCCAGAGGAAGGGCGCGGAGGCTACGGCACGAATCGCGATCATGAGCACGGTCAGCGGTACGGTGAGCGCGATGAGGGTTGCGCGGAGCTTAAGGAAGCGCGGGGTGTCTTCCACGGCGTCTTCGCGGGCCGCGGCGCGTTCTGCTGCTTCGGGTGAGGCTGCCAGGGAGGACAGCGGCGCGTTGGGGTCTGCGACCGCTTGGGTGTGACCGGTGCGGGTGGTTTCGGTGCGGTACTTGCGTCCGGCGGTGGAGGCGCTTGCCGCCTCCGCGGTAGCGACGGTTTCTGCTTCGGCCGCCTTTTCGGCTTCTGTTGCTGCAGCGGCTTCTGCTTCGGCGGCCTTCTGCATGGTTTCGCGGTTGAGGTCGCTGAGCGTCGGGTTTTTGGGGGTGCTCTTCGAGTCGCGGACGAGGGGCACGAAGCCGGTGGAGACGTTGGTGCGGGTGCGCACACGGGTGCCGACGCCCTGTTCGCGTAGTTTGCTGCGGGCGGGCACGACGGGTACGTTCCCGGTGGGCAGGTCGGGCTCTTCGGCGACGGTGGGCACGTCTGCTGCGATGCGTCCGAAGGCGCCGGTGTGCGGTGCCGGTTCGCTGGTTTTAGTTTCGGTGCGTCGGGCGTGGAGTAGTTCTTCGGCGCTGGTGCGGCGGATGGCCGGGCGCAGTGCGCCCCACATTCCTCGGTGTGTTTCTTTGCTCATGGATCTCGCGTTCTTTTCGAGTGAATGGTGTTTGAGTGAGTTGCGGGTATCTGTACTATCTGCCAGTTTCTCATACGCAAAGAACCTTCCGCATGAATTCGCGGAAGGTTCTTTGCATTCGGGTGTTTAAATTCTTGGGTTTGAATTCTAGGATTCGGTGGTGTCCTGAACGGGTACCTTGTAGACCACTTGCCAACCCTGCGGTGCCGTCAGTCGTGCGGCGTGATGGTCGCAGAGGTCGTAGGCGTGGGGTTCGCGGAATTCCGAGAGTGCGTCAATGAGTGCCGTGGAGTCTGCGTAGGAATAGTGGAGAGTAACAGTCGCCTCTCGCTGGCAGGTCTGGCGGGAGCACAGTCGTGCGGTCTGCATGTGGATGGTACCTTCCTGGCTTAGCTCGCCTGCTTGCGCAGTCGGCGGCGTTCACGTTCTGACAGCCCGCCCCAGATTCCGAAGCGCTCGTCATTGTCCATTGCATATTGTAGACATTCTTCGCGTACGGGGCATACACCGCATACCCTTTTGGCGTCTCGGGTGGAGCCGCCTTTTTCGGGGAAGAAGGCTTCGGGGTCGGTTTGGGCGCAGAGTGCTTCAGCTTGCCAGGCGAGTTCTCCGTCTTCGCCTTCGGTTCCGTAGAGCCCTGCCGCTGCGGTCCAAACGTCGGTGCAGGGAGGCATGTTTTGTTCTGCGTCTGCGAGAAAGGCGTCGGCGGCTTTTTCGAGGGATTGAGTGGGATTCATGCTACGGTGCTGAGCGCCTGATGCGCGCGCGGCCGCGATGGAGCGGTCCGATGCAATGTAGGAGCCCATGGATTTTCCTTCCGTGTTCTCATTGTGAGCTTAATGAGTCTGCGGATCCGTCGTGGACGGAATCTTAGTGTGTATGGTGTGGCATGGTTTGCTTTGGCCTCTACGGTCCCTTCCAGAGCAAACACGCTTATATATCTATTAGACGTGCGACACGCCGTTTCGTCAAACTAGACATAAACAATATTTAGATGTATGTGTTAGAGACGTCATATTTAATGTAAATTTGACCTTTATATATTTTTCGGACCTCCACTTGCCCTTGGTCACACCCTGAGCCAACATCAGGTTTCGCCTTTTCAGAGGCAGTTTCCACCATCTGCAAATTCCGCATCTTGACCGCAAATAATAAGGGTTCATGACGACCGCCCCGCTCACCCCACCTCGAACACAGGGGAGAACACGGGGGAAGAACCCAATAATTAGATAAGAAAAACTTATCTTTTTCCCTAGGTGGTTTCTAAATATTTTTTCGAGGCATTGCGAAGCATTTACATTTCCAATTTATATGCATGCCGTATTTCAAAATAGGGCCTTAGTTAGTGCAAGGGTGTTAGCGCAAAGGTTTTTCATCATTAGGTTTTTTCAAGCACCATTAGAACTTTTTACTTTACTGCTGTACTTTGTAGCCCGGTGACCGGCGCTCTCCGCCTCACCCCTCTCCCGCAGAACCACCCCTGCGCCTCCGCTTCTTCTGAACCGTGCGGTAGAGTGAAACCCATGGTTACTCTCTCCCCCACCGGCGCATCCGTGCCCACAACTCTGAACCGCTTCTTCGAGAAACTCAGCAGCCAGCAGACCCCCGCCCTCATCTGGTATTCGGCGGCTGGCGAGCGAATTGAGCTCTCCGGCAGGGTCCTCATGAACTGGGTAGACAAGAGCGCAAATCTGCTGGTTGAAGAATGCGAGCTGGCGCCCGGCGAGGGCTTTGACCTTCAGGCTCCGCTGCACTGGCGCACCATTGTTCTGGGTCTGGCGGCGCTGCGCGTGGGTGCTCTCCTGCAGCAGGATGAGCCGCTGGTTGCCTCGGTCTGCACGGAGCAGGAGGCGGGCTGTACGAATGACCCCGCGTACCTTCTGGCGGTTGAGCGTGCACCGCTGGCGCTTTCCTACACCGGCGATCTGCGGGCGCTGGCTCCGCACGCCGAGGAGGTGCTCGATTACTGCGCTCTGGTGCGTAGCTTTGGCGACCAGTACTCGGGTCTGCTTCCCGATGATTCGGCGGAAATCATTGAGGGTTTCAGCTATGCGGAAGCCTACGAGCAGGTTCTTGCGCAGGCGCAGACCTATCGCATGGCGGGCTATACACTACTTTCGGGGCAGCGGGCGCTCGCGCTGGAGTTGAGCCCCGACTACGGTTTTGACGCCTCGGAGGCGACCCTGAGCACCCTGCTGGAGGTGCTAGCTATTTTGGCTTCGGGCCATGCGGTGTTTGTGGCTGACCCGAGCGTGCACTGGCAGGATGAGCAGCTGGCATCTCTGATGGCTTCTGAGCGTGCGGTGGAGATTCCCCGCGGCTAGTGATTTTTCCGAGTTCTTTGATTTTTTAAAAAACTTATCCCCCGATACACGCCGTATCGGGGGATAAGTTTTTAGAACGAGTATCAGCTGATGACCAACTTAGGCTGGGCCTATGAGTTCTGAGAACCAGGCTTCGACTGCGTCTCAGGTGCAGCCGCCTCAGAGGTTGCTTTACGAGATGCCGGCTCTTCGCCGTCGAGAATAGCGGCGGCTTCATCAAACATGCGGCCGAGCTCTTCGTGGTCGGTGCCTTCGCCCTCTTCAACCTTCTGGCGGTGCGAACCGTACACCCAGAAGCGGTAGAGGAAGTAGCGAAGAATGGTACCCAGAATGGTACCGATGATCGTACCGGAGATGAAGGACGCCTCGGGGGTGCGCAGGTTCAGCACGTAGGTGCTGAATGCCACACAGCCGGCCTCAACGAGAATGCCCAGCAGGTTCACCAGACCGAACTCGATGGCTTCACGCTTCCAGTTTTCGGAGCGGGAGTCGCGGAAGGTCCACAGGCGGTTCATGAGCCA